>NZ_JBEXCV010000032.1:0-66364 GCF_040605455.1 Embleya sp. NPDC005575
GGCGCGGCCTGCCCCACCGCCCGCGCCGGTGCGGCCCGCGCAAGCACTTCGGCGACCACGGCCCGGCCCCGCCCGTTCGAGCCCGGTCACGCGGGCGGTCGAGCCCGGGCGGCCGCGCGGCCGGCCGCGCAGGACAGAGCCGATCACGTCGTGACCGACCGAGGTGAGCAGGGAGACCAACAGGCCGCCGATCACGCCGGTGGCTCCCGCAACGGGTACGCGTCGGCGACTGCCCCTTGGTACAGCCCCGCCCCAGGAGCGCTGTCCGGTGCCGGCCCGACGGTCGGATGCGCCGCACCCCGGCATCCCCGGACGCCGCGTCCCGGCCTGGCGAGGCGCTTCGGGATCGGGATGGCACACCCCCGCGCGATGTGACGGTCGACGCACGCGCGAGGCGGAGCACAGCCCCGCACGCCGGCAGTCCCGCACACCGACAGCACCGCACGCCGGAGGAAGTTTGCCTGCCCGTCACCCGCGATCCGCTCCCCGGTCGACGGCGGACCGATGAACTGCGTTCGTCCGAACACCTCCGCACGCCCGAACCATCCCCCTACGTGCGAACAGCTCGGCACACCCGAATCACCCCATCCGTGCGAATCCCTCGCACGGGCGCTGCTCCCCGCATCCGAAAGGGCTCTTCGTGTCGGCCTCCCCCCAGCCTCCCTCCGGCGTTTCCCGCCGCCGCCTGTTCCAGCTCGGCGCGGGCGGCGCGGGACTCGCCGTCGCCGGCTCGCTCCTGCCGCCGTCGGTCCAGCAGGCCCTCGCCTCCCCGCCCCGGCGCGGCGGGTTGAAGGCGATCAAGCACGTGGTCGTGCTCGTCCAGGAGAACCGGTCGTTCGACCACTACTACGGCACGCTGCGCGGCGTCCGGGGCTTCGGCGACCGCAACGCGATCCGGCTGCGGGACGGGCACGGCGTGTTCGAGCAGCCGGGCGGCCCCGCCGGTCGCGTGCTGCCGTTCCCGGTGCGCAAGGCGGCCCAGGACGCGTCCAAGGACCTGCAATACATCGGCGCGCTCGACCACAGCTGGGACGGCGGGCACAAGGCCTGGAACGACGGCTGGAACGACGGCTGGATCGGCGCCAAGTCGCCCGCGACGATGGCCTACTACGACCGCACCGACCTGCCGTTCCACTACGAGCTGGCGGACACGTTCACGATCTGCGACGCATACCACTGCGCGCTGCCGTCGTCGACCTCGCCCAACCGCAACTACCTGGTCAGCGGCTACACCGGCTACGAGCCCGGCAGCAGCACCCGGCGGGCGATCGACAACGCCGCCTACTCCGAGGACACCCACGCGGGCTACTCGTGGACCACCTACGCCGAGCAGCTCCAGCGTGCGGGCCGGTCCTGGAAGGTCTATCAGGAGTGGGACAACTACCAGGACAACAACCTGGAGTTCTACGTCACCTTCAAGCAGGTCGCGCGGAAGGCGCTGGCCGCGGCCGGCGACTTCAAGAGCCTGGACTCGTTCTACGGCAAGCTCGGCGGGCTGCCGGCCGCCGAGCAGGACGCGCTGCTGGCCAAGCTGGAGCAGGGCGTCGCCGCGCTGCCCGCCGCCGACCGGGTGCTGTACGAGCGTGGTCTGCGGCGCGGCCGGCCGCACTCGCTGGCGGACTCGCTGCGCGCCGACATCGCGGCGGGTGCCCTGCCCGAGGTGTCCTACCTGGTGCCCTCGGCGGCCGACTCCGAGCACCCGAGCGCGTCCTCGCCGGCCGCCAGCGCGACGATCACCTACCAGGTCCTGGACGCGATCGCGTCCAACCGGGAGGTCTGGGACTCGACCGTCGTACTGCTCACGTTCGACGAGAACGACGGCTTCTTCGACCACGTGCCGGCGCCGTGCCCGCCGGAGGAGGTCACGGACGAGTTCTACAACGGGCTGCCGATCGGGTTCGGCGCACGCGTGCCGATGATGGTCGTGTCGCCGTGGACCGTGGGCGGGTACGTCTCCTCGGAGATCTTCGACCACACCTCGGTAACCCGGTTCCTGGAGACCTGGACGGGAGTTCGCGCGCCCGACATCAGCGCGTGGCGACGGACCGTGTCCGGTGACCTGACCGGCGTCTTCGACTTCGATCGGGCCCGCCGTTCGCACGTGCCGCCGCGCCCGGCGCCGGCCCCGGCGTTCACCTCGCGCTGGCGGCCCGCGCCGCCGGCCGACCAGAAGCTGCCCGAGCCCGAGCGCGGTCGCCGCCCGGCCCGCCCGCTGCCGTACCAGCCGAACGCCTCCGCGCGGCTGGACGCCGCCAAGCGCACGCTGACGCTCGACCTCGCCAACGGCGGGCAGTCCAGTGTGCACCTCCAGCTGTTCCCGTACTCGGGCGACCTGCCCAAGCCCAAGCACTACGACGTGCGCGGGCGGCGCTCGGACACGATCGCGCTCAAGGGCGACCGCTACGACCTGACGCTGGTGGGCCCGAACGGCTTCCGCCGCGAGTTCGCCGGAACCACGGTGACGGCCGGCATCGAGGTCACTTCGCAGATCCGCGGCACCGGCCGGGTGCTGGATCTGGAACTGACCAACCATGGCTCCCAGTCGGTGACCTTCAAGCTCACCCCGAACGCCTACGGCCTCGGTTGCTCCGACCGAGAGCGTACGATCACCCTCAAGCCGGGCCGGGACCGTACGGTGCACTGGTCGACGGGTTCGGCCGACGGCTGGTACGACGTCACGGTGACGATCGAGGGCAACGACGGCTTCACCCGACGCCTGGCCGGTCACATCGAGAACGGCCGGGAGAGCGTCAGCGGCTGACCGGCAGGTCGCGGCGGCGACCCGCACCATCGCGCACGTCCCGGCGACTTCCCCACGCCGGGACGTGCGTTCCCCCGTTCCCCGGGTGCCGGCGTCCGCCTTGCCGGGCGGTGGGCGGCGGCGGCAGAGGGCCGGACAGCAAACGGTGGGCGGTGGGCGGCGATTCAGGCAGCGTTGCGCGCCGTGCCATCCGGCGGGTGCGTGGCCGCCCCGTCGCCGGCTGCCGGGGCCCGGGCGAACGCACCCCGGGGATGCGCGCGGTCACGCCCGGAAGGGGAGTACCGTGCGGGCGCGGACCAGTTCCCCGTACGGTTCGGGCGTCCCGGCCGCAAGCGTGGCCAGCCACAGGACGTCGGCGGCGGCGCGCTCGACCTCCGCGTCCCGCTCGGCGGGGTCCACCGGTTCGATCAGGTCCGCGCGGCACACGCTCGCGGCGTTGACCACGATGTCGCGCCGGGCCGCGTCCTCGGCCAGATCCCGGGCCAGGATCTTCATCGCCGCGACCCGGCCGATCATCGACGGAACGCCGATCCACGCCGGCCAGCCCTCGGCCGCCGCCCGGCCCTCCTCGACGGCGTGCACGTAGTCGTCCATCACCTCGGCCAACTCGGCCAGACTCGCCCGATCCACGTCGAAGCGCGCTCGCAGCCGGTACGGGAGGTGCCGCAGGCCGCCGAAGTCGCCCGCCAGGAGTACGAATCGGGCCCCGTCCGCGAGCAGCGGCACGAACGCCTCGATCAGTCGGTGGGTGCCGTGGTTGTCGGTCTGTACGTAGGACCTGACCTGTTCCTGATTGCGCACCCCGAAGGCGATCCGGGCGGCGGCGCCGGCGATCACCACGTCCACGCCGCCGTGTCGGTCGGCGAGCATATCGGCCAGCGCGCCGACGCCGGCCGCGTCGCCCGGTTCGAGTACCGCGAGCTGCGGCGCAAACCCCTCGCCGCGCAGCCGGGCGACGGCGGCCCGCCCATGTTCCGGGTCCCGGGAGGTCAGGTAGACCACGCCGTCGTCGCCGAAGCGACGGCACAACCCGCGCACCAGCGCGAGACTCAGCGCGCCGGTCGTGCCGGTGACGAGGGCGGTCTTGGCCATGGTGATCCCCGATTCCGTGAGGGTGGAGGTGTGCGGCAGTCGCCTCGATCAGTCGCCTCGATCCGGTGTTCGGGCGTTTCGTTCGGCGTATCTCTACGATCGTGCCGGGACGGCGCCCGAGCAACGACGAAGCTCGCAACCCTCGTTAACCCACGGGTTACCGATCACGAAGCGGGAATCGAAACCCGCTCCGCTCGGCTGACATCGGCGGGGCGCCGCGCGGGACCACGAGGCACCAGGGCAACCGGGCGCGGCGCAACACGACACGGCATGGTACGGAAACGAACGGCGGGGGCGTATGGAGCTGCGAGACATCGAGATCTTCCTGGTGCTGACGGAGGAGTTGCACTTCGGCCGCACCGCCGAGCGGTTGTTGGTCTCCTCGGCCAGGGTCAGCCAGGCGATCAAACAGCAGGAGCGTCGGATCGGCGCGCCCCTGTTCGAGCGGACGAGCCGACGCGTGGCGCTGACTCCGATCGGCCGGCAACTGCGCGACGACCTCGCGGCGGGCTATCAGCT
Source organism: Embleya sp. NPDC005575 (assembly GCF_040605455.1). NCBI lineage: Bacteria > Bacillati > Actinomycetota > Actinomycetes > Kitasatosporales > Streptomycetaceae > Embleya > Embleya sp. NPDC005575. The sequence continues at coordinate 4,373 of NZ_JBEXCV010000032.1, forward strand.
CATCCAGGACGGGATCGAGCGGGCCGCCGCGGCCGCGCGCGGCCTCTCCGGAACGCTGCGTCTGGGCACGATGGATGCGACGCTGGCCGAGATCCCGGACGTCCTGGACACCTTCCGGACCCGGCATCCCGACTGCGAGCTGCGGATCCGCGAGGCGCACATCGGCGACCCGTTCGGCCTGCTGCGCAGCGGCGAGGTCGATCTGCAACTGGTGTGGCTGCCGGTGGAGGAGCCCGATCTGACGGTGGGTCCGATTGTGCTGACCGAGCCGCTGGTTCTCGCGGTGTCGGCCCGGCACGAATTCGCCGGCCGTACCTCGGTCTCGATCGAAGACCTGGCGATCGGGCCGGTGTTCCGAACCGACGACTCGGTCCCGGCGTACTGGGCCGAGGCGATCAACCCGACCCAGACGCCCAGCGGCAAGCCGATCCCGCGCGGCCCCTCCAGCGCCACGGCCCACGAGACGCTCACCGCGATCGCGGCCGGCCTGGGCATCTCGCCGGTGCCCCTGCACGCGGTCAAGTACTTCCCACGGGGCGACATCGCGTACATCCCCATCCACGACTCGCCCACCCTGGCCTGGGGCCTGGTCTGGCGCACAGCCGCCTACTCCCCACTCGCGCAGGCCTTCACCCGAGCCGCCACCGACACATTGGCGGCACCGACGGAGCCGACCAAGAATCCGACCTCCTCAACCCGCCGCCCCTGACCGCACGACCAAATCGGCAGCCGCCCGGGCCGACCGGAACACCACCCGGGCGCACGCCCGTCCGCTCCTCGGGCGCGCGGTTCCGCTCCACAAGCGAACCACCTCGCTCGGAACCGGCGACGGCCAACCCATCTTCGCGGACCGAAATCAGGTGTGAAGGCGGGGAATGCCGCGATGAGTCCCGAAGTTGGTCGGGGGGCTTGGTCAGGCCGGGTCAATGCCAGGAGACGACCTCCACGGAATCCGGCCTGGGGAACGGCATCGTCTCCCAACCCAGCGGCCAGTCGCCTTTGCGCTGCTCCGACGTCTCGACCTCCAGGCGTCGGGGAACCCGCCGGGTCCACCATCCGGCCCCGTGCTCGGGCTGCCCGGGCCACGGGACCGTGGCTCGGCGATACCTCTCGTCGATGCCGTCGAGTTCCGGCCGCCTGATCGCCTGGACACGTGTGGGGAGCATCGGCCAGGCCTGCGCCAAGGCGCTTCGGCACCAGATGTCGTTGTCGAACTCGGGCGCGCAGCACGAGTAGCCCTCTTCCACCTCGCTCGCCATGACCCTCCAATGTGCGAACAGCGAGTTGAGGGTGGCCGGCTGTCCGCCGGCCCATGTACCCGCGACTGCGGTAACGGCAGCGTGCACTGCGTGGTAATCCTCGGAGCTCAGCGCGAGTCCCGCCGCATGCTCGTCCGTCGGTTCCATGCGTCGACTATCGCCCGACGGGGGCGTTGTCTGCCACCACCTTCTTGCGCAACGCCTCCGATGCCTCGGCTGCCTCCGATGCCCCCGAATCCGGGCCACCCGCAGGACCCGCCCTGCAGGGCCGACCGCAGGCTATGCGCCGCGGCCGGGCATCATCCATTCCGGTGGGCAGGGTCCGGTCCTGCCGCGGCCGGCCCAAGTGCTCCGAGCGGCCCGTCAGGGCCAGAAACCGATGACGCTCTCGTCGCGCACGAGGTGTTCGACGACGACGGGCACCACATCGTCCCGATCATCGCCCAGGACGGCGATATCGGGTAGGAGCCGGCCATTCGACATCTGGTGGATCCAGCTCGTCAGGCTGCGGCCGGCTGTGTAGCCGCATGGGGCAAGCAGCAAGGGATCGTTGCCGAGTCGCATGCACAGAACGAACGCTTGCTCGTCGCTCACCCGGACCCTGATCAGCGAGTAGCGGAAGTCATCGTCGATTCGCAGCAGTTGGCGGGCTCCGTTGAGGATGGAGCGGTCGAAAAGGGTGGTGCTCCGGCCGCAACGGGCGAACTGCGGGAGCCAGGCGGCCTGCCATGCGGCGTCGGTGGCGCATGCGAGGGAATAGTTGGTGATCACGCCGAGATCGGTGGCGGCGGCCGGCAGTCGCCGCAGATCATCCGGGGCTTGGAGCACCGTCAGTGTGATCGGGGGTTCGTCGCCGCCGACGGCCCGAACCGTCTGGACGGCGACCACGGGGGCGTCGTCCGGAAGATCCCCCAAGGCCCCCGGCGCAAGCGCGAACTGCAGACGGACTTCCTACAACGGCTGCGGGAGGCAGACCTCGCAGCGGCCGATGAGTCGGGAGCGCTGATCCTCCGCGACCCCGACGCGCCCGTGCCCTTCATCCGCTTCCGAAACGGTTAGCCACGCGGGTGGCGGCGGAATGGACCGCGGAACCGGAGTCGGAGGTGTGGGGGTTCGCAGAAGCCGCGCGGTCTCGGGTGCGTCCAGCCCTGCGGGGTTCGCAGAAGCCGCGCGGTCTCGGTGCGTCCGGTCGCTGCCGGGGGTCCTTGGCCGGGAGCGTGGAGTACGCCGGCCAAAGGACCCGTCGAACGGCGGTCGCCCTTCCGCCGCGGTGTACAAACGTCGCGCCCGGGCCCACAGCTTCCGTACGGAAGAAGCGGACCGGGTCGTCGTCGGGGAGAGCGCCGTCGAGGAAGGGCCACCGGATCGAGGAGTGGAGCATGGCTGAGTCGCCGCGACACTAGGGTGATCGACGTGCCGCCATTGCCGATCATGTGGAGCGAACCCGGCTCCTTTGCGCTCAGCGTCTTCCGCGACCGCCACCCCGAACTGGTACGCCGGTTGGCCAAAGCCTTCCCGCTCGCCCCGCAACAGCTCGACGCGCTGGAGGCACTCGTCGCGGAGACGCTGCACGATGTCGTTCGCCCCCTGCCCCCGGATGCCCACGACGCGGCGCAGTGGGCGGCCTGGGCCGAACCCGGCGGGTACTACGAACGCTCCTGGGCGCAGGCCCCGTTCCTGTGGGCCGAAAGCTACTTCTACCGCCGACTGCTCGACGCCTTCGGCTACTTCGACGGCGGGTCGGGCGCCCACCCCTGGCGCGGTATCGATCCGTTCGGCCCGACAAAGCACGTCGAACTCGAAGGCCCCGCCGTCGACGACGCACTCGCCGGCCTCGCGGCACCCGCCCGGCTCGACGCGGAGGAACTGCCGTACGCACTCGTCATGGCGTCGCTGTGGGGCAACCGCGCCGACCTGAGCTTCCGTATCACCGTGGAGACCGACCCCGCCGCGGCGGCGGGGCACCGCGACGGACCGCAGGGACCGCTGGTCGCCGACGACACGGATCCGCTCCTGCGCCACCTCGCAGCCCACCCGGGCGGCCGCGTGTGCGTGGTCGCCGACAACGCGGGCGGCGAACTGCTCCCCGACCTCGTGCTGATCGACCACCTGCTCGACACCGGACTCGCGGCCGACGTCGTGCTGCACGTCAAACCACACCCGTACTACCTATCCGACGCGACACCCGCCGACGTGCTCGCGTGCCTGCGCCGATTGCAGACCGCCCCCGGATACGCGGGGCGCGTGGGCAAACGCCTGTGGCAGGCAACGGCCGCACGCCGACTCGACATCCGCGCCCATGCGTTCGCATGTGCGCCGCTGCCCTACGCCGCGATGCCCGAGGACCTGCGGGCCGACTTCGCCTCCGCGACGGTGACCATCCTCAAGGGAGACCTGAACCACCGCCGCCTGGTCGGCGACCTGCACTGGCCGCCGACCACACCCTTCGCCGACACGGTCGGCTACTTCCCGGGCCCCGTCGCGTCGCTGCGCACCCTCAAGTCCGACGTGATCGTCGGCGTGGCCCCGGACACCGTGCGCCGCCTCGACGCCACCGAGCCCGCGTGGCGCACGTCGGGCACGCACGCCCTCGTGCAGTTCCACGTACCCGACCCTTCGGACCGCGTCCGCTGAAGACGCGTGCGAGCCGCGGCGGGGCCCGGCACGGTATTCGTCACTCTCGCGCCCCCAGCGGTGCCCGGGAGATCAGCAACGGATGGGACGCGTCGATCGGAACGAAGGTTGGCCTCGTGGGGTCAGCCGTCGGCACCGTCATCACCAACGCCACCGTGAACCGCGTCGGATCCGCCCACACCTGCCGCCAGTCCAACGCCCCGCACAACCAGTCGGGGGCGGACTGTCGAATCGTCGGAGGCCTCTTGGAAGCATCCCAGTCCGGCAGGACGAGCGGGCGCCCCGGGCCGAGCGCGCCGGCCTGGGTCGGACCGCCCACCACGATCCCGTCCCGCAACACCAGCACCATCGGATAGATCTCGGTGGCAATCAGTCCCACCGGCGCGGGCGAGTCGAGAGTGGCCGTAACCCGCAGCGGCCCGTCGAGCGAATCGGCGGGCCGTTCCGTCGACAACCCCGACAGGCCGAACCCCTCGAATCGCTCCGCGGTGGGCAATGCGATCGGTTGACCACAGGTGAACGGGCCCGGTTCCTGCGCCCCCCACGAAGCGCCTCCGGAAGTGGGCGGCGCGGCCACCGGGGCCGGCGGATCGGCGGAATCGGATCCGTAGGCAACCGCGGCGAGTGTCCCCGCGGCGCACAGGGTGACTGCGACGGCAGCCCCCGCCGTACGCAGGCGGCGACGGCGCCGTCGGCGGCCTGCCTCGGCCACCATGTCCCGGTGGGGCATCTCCCGCAACGGCCGCACCTCTCGGGACAGGGTGTCCAGGGCCCGACGGACGTCGTCCCCGTCGTCATCCGCGTTCGAATTCACGATTTCCCTCCTTTGTGCTCGTCGTCTCGTCGTTCGTCGCCTCGACCTTCGTCGACAGGCGTCGCAGTGCGCCGCGTGCCGCGTTCAACTGGCTCTTGACCGACCCTTGTCCGCAGCGCAGGATGTTCGCGATCTCGGCGATCGGAAGGTCCTCGAGGTAGTACAGGACCAGACAGGCCCGCTGGCCCGGGGGCAACGTCGCCAGCAACTCGCGCGTCCACGACCGCGCACACGCCGCCTCCTCCGGTCCCTCCTCCTCGTACGAGACGCGCCGAGCGCGGAACATCGGCCGCAGACGTGCCCATCGCCCGGCCCGCCGGGACTCGTCGATCACCAGGTTGACGACCGCCCGGCGGACGTACGCCTCCAATTCCGCGGGTTCGCTCGGGTGCCGCCGGGCCAGAGTGCGCACCAGCGCCTCCTGCACCAGATCGTCCGCCCGATCGTCGTCCCCGCACAGCAGGAAGGCGTAGCGCTTCAGCGCCCGGCCGCGAACCGCCACCAAGGACTGCACCGCTCCGCCGTCAACACCCATCCGCCCTCCCCCATCCGAGTGCCCGGCCCTCGCCGCCACCAATTTCCGTCACACCCTGAAGAACGAACAACAAGCGGGTCGGGTTGGCCGCCGGCACAGGCAACTTGGGGAAGGTCCACCGTCACGATCGCGGCCCTGCCCGGGGGCGGCCGGCACCGACGACGACAGCGCCCCCGGGCACGCCGTGCAGAACAGCCGAGATTCGCTCCGGCACGCCGGTCCGAGCGCGGCGCGCCCGGGGGCCGAAGACGCGGACGCGGCGCGCCCCGGGAGCAAGTCGCGAACGCCGCAACCCCCGCCGCGGCTTCGCCCGCTACCCCGCCCCGCCGTGACATCTTCGCTTCCCCCTCGCACCGCTGGTCCGACCCGCGCGCCCATCTGCTTCAGGGCAAGGGCTGGGAGGCGGTACGCGAGGACGTCCTGGCGGGCCTGAGCCTGGAGGAGAACGGCGAACGGCACCTCAAGGAACTGATCGAGGTCCTGGACGCGACGTGGAAGCAGATGGCCGAGCGCCTTGAGGAGGCCGGAGCGACGCGAAGATCAGCATCGAGGTGCAGCCCATCGGGCCGGGCGAAGCTGAACGTGGAGAAGCTCCACGCGCCGGGCGAGCCGAAGTCGTGGGCGTGGCTGCGCAAAAGGACGGCCCGTGGTGAGTCGGAGGCGGCGGCCAGGTCGTATACCCGTGAGGCGACCGCGGCGGCTTCGTCGATTTCGTTGGCGTCGACGTATGCCTGTGCCAGCCATGACGAGTACAGCGCTATTTCCCTCACGTGCGTGGTGTCGTGGCGCTCCAGTGCGGCGGTCAGCACAGGGACGGCCCGCAGCGGCCGATGGGTCTCGGTGAAGACCCGGCCGCCGGCCGCCGACGACCGGAACCCCTTGCGCGAACGGGTGTTCTGGCGCTTCCGCTACGAGACGTGCGCCCGCGCGGAGGAGGTCCTGCAACTCGACGTCCCGGACCTGGACCCGGAGTTCCGCCGGGCCCACGTCGTCGAGAAGGGCGGCGACCTCGCGTACGTCCACCGGGACTCAGCCCCGGCGGCGGGCGGCGGGGTCGCGTCCGGCGACGTGCCGGGCGACCGCGTCGACGCCGGGGCGTGCGTACCGCTCCGGGGAGCGGACGAAGGCGTGCCGGGAGCGGGCCGGCAGCATCGGGGTGGAGGTGCCGCCCTCCGCGTCGTGGGTGAGCGCGGAATGCCGCAGCCGGTGCAGCGTGAAGCCGTCCAGGTTCTCGATGTCCTCCACATTCAGGCACAGCACCTCATCGGCTCTCGCCGCCGACTCGTAGAGCATCTTCAGCACGTCCTCTCCCGCAGCGCGACATCCAGGGCGCCACAGGGCGGCGATCTGGTCCTCCGCGAGGGCCTTGGTGCGGTCCGGCGGACTGGCCCGGCACGGCGACGACCTGGGCCGGATCGAGCCGGGCCGGCTCGCCGACCTGCTGGTCCTGGACGGCGACCCGACGATCGACATCGGCGTACTGGCCGACCGGCCGCCCCTGGCGGTGCTCAAGGGCGGCCAGGTGGTCGCGGGCGTGCTGCCGGGGCGATGAGGTCCTCGCACGCCCGTTCACGCTCCACCCAGATCCGACCCCGGGAGTACCCATGGCGTCTCCGACCCGATCCGCAGGCTCGACTTCGGCTGAGCACCCCCACGCGACCCACGGCCGCGATCCACAGCCGCGACCCACCGCGCGATCCGCCACGCACCCGACCACGCGACCCACCGCGCGACCCACCCGCAAGGCCGCCCGCCTCCGAGACCCGCACCTCGATCGCGCCCGCGCCACGGCGCTCGGCCGAACCGTGCCGGGCTCGATGGCGCCGACTCGCCTACACTCCGGTTGTGTCCGACCTTGCCTCCCCTCCCCCGCCCGGCGACGACGCCCTAGACGCGGTCGGCGTGCTCGCCGATCCGGTACGCCGGGCCCTGTACCGCTACGTCGCCGCGGCCGAGGGCCCGGTCGGGCGGGCGGCGGCGGCCGACGCGGTCGGGATCCAGCGCACGCTCGCGGCGTTCCATCTGGACAAGCTGGTCGAGGCGGGGCTGCTGAGTACGGAGTTCGCGCGGCCTGCGGGGCGGAGCGGCCCGGGCGCCGGTCGACCGGCGAAGCTGTATCGGCGCAGCCCGGTCGAGACCAGCGTGACGCTGCCACCGCGGGCCTACGACACGGCCGGGCAGATCCTGGCGGACGCGGTCGAGCGGGCGGGCGCGGGTCGGGCGGTGGATGCGGCCGCGTACGACACGGGGCGGGTCGCCGGGCGCGCACTCGGTGGTCCGGCGGCGGAGGGCGCGGACGAGCACGATCGTGTGGTCGCGGCGCTGACGGCGCGCGGGTACGAGCCGGTACCGGAGCGCGGACACGATGCCGTTCCGGAGCCCGGGCCGGAGAGCGTTCCGGAGCCGGGGCACGACTCCGTTCCGGGGCCGGGCCGGACAGCGGTTGCCGAGGCAAACCACGCGGCGGGCCAGGCGGCGGCCCAGGTGCCGGGCCACGCGGCGGTCGACGAGAGCGTCGTCCCGACGGCGGCCGACGAGTCGCCGGACCACGCCCGGATCCTGCTCCGGAACTGCCCCTTCCACCAACTGGCCGAGGACTTCCCGCCGCTGGTGTGCGGGATGAATCTGGCACTCCTCCAAGGGCTGCTCGATGGTCTGGGCGCGACCGGATACCGGGCCAGGCTCGACTCCGTGCCGGGACGCTGCTGCGTGGTCGTCGAGCGGGCGGCGGAAGTGAACGAGAAGGGAGCGGCCGACTGATCCGCACCTCCCGAGCCCTCTCGACTGGCACCGAATCTCTAAAAACAATTTTCGTTGACATACAGTTCGGGACCTGGTGAGGTGATCCCATGCCCTCGACACACCACATCGCCCAGTTCAACGTCGCACGCATGCTCGCCCCTCTGGACACACCGACCATGGCCGAATTCGTCGCCGGCCTCGATCCGATGAACGATCTCGCGGACCACGCAACCGGCTTCGTCTGGCGACTGAAGGGCGAGGACGAGGGTGTCGTGGACACGACCGACATCCGCCCGTACGACTCCGACACGATCGTGACCATGTCGGTCTGGGAAACCCCGGATCAGCTCTGGGACTTCGTCTACCGCAGCGGCCACCTGGAATACCTGCGCCGCCGCCAGGACTGGTTCGAACACCTCGCCGAGATCTCGCAGGTCCTGTGGTGGCTCCCGGCCGGCACCGTCCCGACCTCCGCCGACGGCAAGATCCGCCTGGACCACCTGCGCGAACACGGCCCGACCCCCTACGCCTTCACCTTCCGCAACCGCTTCCCGCAGCCGGAACCGGAGCCGGCCGAAATCGCCTGACGGGGCGACCGCAGACGGCGACGGGCATGCAGCCGGCTCGACGACGGCGCACGCTGCCGAAGGCGGCCCAGGCGCGGCTTGCGTCCGCACGTGCGCGCTGTACCGCAGGTCGCGCCGGGCTGCCGGCCGAACACACCCCGGCCTACGGCAGCGTGATCACCACCTTGCCGAACGGGGCGCCGGTACGCAGGTGTTCGTACGCCTTCGCGGCCTCGTCGACAGGAGAAGCCGTAATACACGCCTGCCATCAGGACCGAAGAACGCGATCCAGCAGGAGCGATACAGGACCGTGAGGGCCTTGCGGATGGGCATCCTGCGGTGTGCCCGGCGTCACACGGAACCTTTCCCGGTCCGGTGCCCTCTTCCCGACGACCGGCTGACACCTCGTCAGCCCCGAGAAGGGACCGTGCCGTGCACATCACCAGCGGAACCGCCGGAGCCACCGAACCCAGCACAACGGCCCGACCGACCACCGGCACGCCCACCGCCGCCGGAAGACGCGCCGGTACGGCGGTCGCCGCGCTGCTCACCGCCGATGCCCTCCTTCACGCGCTCTGGGCGACCGGCTCGACCTGGCCCGCCGGCAGCACCGAGGCACTCTCACAGGGACTGCTCAACGCCGACGTTCCGTTCACCCCGCGCACTCTGCTGCCGCTCTGCGCGCTGCTCGGCACGGGCGCCGTCGGCGTATTCGCGCACAGCCGCGGTCGAGGCGGCCGGGTGAGCGCGCTGATCACCGCGGCGGTCGCCGCCGGACTCGCGATCCGGAGCACGGCGGGCGTGGTCTGGGCGGTGGGCATCGGGACCGACCCGGGCAGTACGTTCCATCGCCTCAACCTCGCCCTCTACACGCCGGTTTGCATGGCATTCGGCTACGCGGCCGCACGACTCGCCCTGACCGGATTCCGCCGGACGTCGAGCCGACCGCCCCGGACCCCGGTCGCCGGGAGATGATCACCACCGTGCCGGATCGCCGAACCGAAGACCGAACCGAAGAGCGAAGCCGCGACCGAACCGACGACCGAAGCCAAGGCCGAGTCGAAGACGGAATCGGTGGCCGAGCCGAGCACGGGATCGATCGGGGGACCGAGAACCGCGCCGAAGGCCGGGCCGAGAACCGGGCCGCCGACCGCCGTACGCGTGGCATCGCCCTCGCCCGCGCCGCCCATCGTGGCGACACCCTCGCGATGAGCGACCTGCTCGATCACCTGATCCCCTACGTCGCCACCATCTGCGGTCCGATCGCCCTGGACGCCCGTCAGGACGCGGTACAGGAAACGCTGGTCGTGGTCTTCCGCGCGCTGCGCAACCTCGAGGAACCGGAGGCGCTGTACGGCTGGGTCCGTGCGATCGCGGTGCGCGAGGCGATTCGGATCGCCCGCCGGGCGGGACGCGACACCCCGGTCGAATCGACCGAACTGCCCGCGCCCGGCGACCCGCAGCTGGCCGCCGACATCGACGACGTACTGGCCAGGCTGTCGCCCGAGCACCGCGCCGTACTGGTCCTGCGCGACGTCGAGGGCCTGGACGAACAAACCGCCGCCGACCTGCTCGGCGTCCCCGAAGGCACCGTCAAGTCCCGGCTGCATCGCGCCCGGGCGGGATTCCGAAGGATGTGGACGGCATGACGGAGCCACTCGACTCCGGCAACATCGGACCGGGCGATGCAGAACCCGTACTCGTCGATCCCCCCGGCACCGAACCCATTCGGCTCGAACCCGCCGGCACCGAACCCATTCGCCTCGAACCCCCCGGCGTGGATCCCGTTCGCGTCGACGCGGTGGCCCGCCTGCGTGCGCTGACCGCCGGCATCCCGGGTGCTCGTGTCGTCGAGGGCGTGGTGCCCGCGCCGTTCGCCGACGTCTGGGCGGTGATGGGCGACCTGGAGCACGGCTTCGGCCGGTTCCAGCCGGACATGCGCCGCATCCGGGTGTCCCGGCGCGACGGCGATCGCGTCGAGGCATACGCGCGCAGCCGCTACGGCATGCGGGCCCGCTTCGACGGCATCCTGCGCCCGGGCTGGTGCTGGCTGCAGAGCCGGTTCGTGATCATCGGCATGGCCGCGGTCGCCGAGCACGACACGACCCGGGTCGCCCTCACCGGCGGCGTCCGGGTACCGGGTCGAGCCGCCATCGTGCCGGTCGGCGCCGGACGCGAACTACGCCTGGCCCTGGCTCGATTGCACGCGGTGGTCGGCGACGGCTGAGCCGGCTACCCCCGGCTCGCCGCGAGCTCCGCTCCCGGCGCCGGCGGCGGGTCGTCAGCCGCGCAGCGTGGCGGCGGCCTTGTAGGTGCGCAGGACCGGTGCGGTCTCGATACGGGTGATCGCATCCAAGGCGACGCGGCGAATCAGGTAGTGGTGCAGGGCCTCCGCGTCGCGACACAGGGCGTGGGCGACCAGGTTGGTGGGACCGGTGGTGGCGGCCACGACGGCGAGTTCCTCGTGGCCGGCCAATACGGTGGCGACCTCGTCGAGGCGGCTGGGGGCGACCTGCATCCACAACAGCGCGGACACGGTGGCGCCGAGGAAGGCGGGTTCGATGTCGATGTCGAAGAACAGCGCGCCGCGTGAACGCAGTTGGGTCAACCGGCGAGTGACCGTGGAGGGCGTGGAGCCGGTCGCGGCGGCCAGGTCCGCGTAACCGGCCCGGGCGTCCTCACGCAGCACCGCCAGCAGGCGCAGGTCGGCGTCGGTGAGCGGGTACGGGTCGTCGCCCTCGACGTCGGCGACCGGCACGTCGTGGGCGCGCAGCCGGGCCTCCTGTTCGGGGGTGAGCGCGCCGACCCGGCCGCGCCACGCGGTGAGCCCGCCCAGGTAGGTGTGCAACAGGTAGTGCGCGGAGACCGCGGTGATGCCGGCGGTGCGGGGGATGTCACGCAGCAGGAGGGAGTGGGCGTCCGGGCCGCTGGGCGCGGTTTCGATGATCGCGACGATCTCGGTGCCGCCGGAGGTCAGCCGGACCCACGAGGTGTCGGGGCGGCGGGCCAACGCGACCGCGATGTCGTGCGCGGTGCGGGTGGCGGCGGTCAGGCGGACGAACCACTGATGCGCGCGGGTGCTGCACGGGGTCGGCAGGGCGACCACGCGCAGGCCGCCTTCGGCGTGCAGGCGGCGGTAGCGGCGCACCACGGTCTGGGTCGAGGAGCCGAGGACCTCGGCGATGAGGGTGAACGGGGCGCGCGCGTCCACGTGGAGGGCGTGGATCAGGCCACGGTCGAGATCGTCTAGTTCGAGCATATCCCCCAAAATAGCCGACCCCTATGGAAGTAATCATCGGTTCGACCGCCGAAAGTGGAACCAGACGTGAAGGCCGGACCAGGGTGGTGCTCAAGCGGAACACCGGGACGGCAGACCGGCAGACCGCGGATCCACGCACCGGACGACTCACGGGGGGCCCCATGACCGAGCATCCCACCCAGCACTCCACCGAGCCTGCCAAGCACCCCGCCAGGCACTCCACCGAGCCCACCGCGCACTCCACCGAACCCACCGACACAACCGGCGCCGCCACCCGCACCGCCCACGACGCCCCGGCCGCGCCGCCCGACCGACCGGCCCCCGTCGCGTATCGCCGGCGGTGGACCGCCTTGATCGCGCTGCTCACCGCCGAGGCGATGAACCTCCTCGACGCCACGATCGTCCAGGTCGCCGGCCCCGTCATCCACACCGACCTCGGCGGTCCCGCCGCCGCGATCCCCTGGTACAGCGCCGCCTACACCCTCGCCTTCGCCCTCGGCCTGCTCACCGCCGCCCGTCTCGGCGACATCGCCGGCCGCCGCCGGATCTTCCGAATCGGCGTCACCGCGTTCGCCCTCACTTCACTGGCCTGCGCACTCGCCCCCACCGCCGGCGTCCTCATCGGCATGCGCGCGGCGCAAGGTGCCGCCGCCGCCCTGATCATCCCTCAGACGTTCGGACTGATCCGCGCCATGTTCGACGGCGACGAACTGCCCAAGGCACTGGGCACCATCGGCCCGGTCATGGGCCTGTCCGCGGTCCTCGGCCCGGTCCTTGGCGGCGTGCTCACGCACGCCGACCTGTTCGGCACCTCCTGGCGCGCGGTGTTCCTGGTCAACCTGCCTCTCGCCGCCGCCGTCCTGGCCATCGCCCCACTGCTGCGCGAGGACCGTGCCCCGGTACGCCCCCGCCTCGACCCGACCGGCACCGCCCTGGCCATGATCGGCACCGCGCTGCTGGTGTGCCCACTCACCGCCGGCACCGGCGCACCGAGTGCCGGCGCATGGGCCGCCGCCGCGCTCGGCGCACTCGTCCTGATCGTGTTCACCGCCCACCAGCGCCGCGCAGCCGCCGCCGGCCGCATCCCGCTGATCGAGCCGTCCCTGCTGCACGGTCGCGCCTTCCCCGCCGCGCTGGCCACCTCCACCCTGTTCTTCGCCGTCATGAACGGCGTCATGATCACCGTGGTGCTGCACCTGGAACTGGGCCTGGGCAACGGCCCGCTCACCGCCGGCCTCACCCTGCTGCCGTGGTCCGCCGGCCTGGCCGTCGCCTCCTGGGCCGCCGGCAGCCACCTCGTCCCCCGCTACGGCACCCGTGTCCTGCACGCCGGCATCGCCACCCTCGCCGCCGGCATCGCCACCGCGGCCCTGGCCTACCGGGCCACGCCCGCCGACGACTACCCTCTCGGCCTGCCGTTCGCCCTCGCCTTGGCCGGCCTCGGCGTGGGCCTGTTCACCGCGCCGTTCTTCACCGCCGCGCTGCGCCACGTCTCGCCGCAGGAGACCGGCTCGGCGGCGGGGCTCCTCAACGCCGTCCAGCAACTCGGCGGCACACTCGGCGTCGCCATCGTCGGCGGCGTCTACCTGACCGGCGACAGCTCCGGACAGGCCGCGGGACTGAGCGCGCAGCACGCACTGGCGACGGCCGCAGCCCTGCTCGCCGCGACCGCGCCGGCCGCCTGGGCGATGACCACCCGCCGCCGCGCCCCGATCGGCCCGGCGGAAGCCACCGGCAACGTGCACTGACCCGGTCGCCGGCCGGGCCGTTTTCGAATCAGCGGTCCAGCTACCGACGGGGTTGCATTCTGGATATTAGAAGTCCAGAATAAACCTACGGCGGACGCCCACCAGACCGGCTCCCGCGGGTCGTCGGGCATATACCCCACCCCGCCGCACGCCTCTCATCGAGGGACCCTCACCATCGATTCTGGATATCAAATATCGTGAATAAGCGAGCCCCCCACCCCGGGACCCGATTCCAATCCTCGTCCCGGCCCGCGTCTCAGCCCCAGCTCCAACCTGAGCCCCGGCCCCAACTCCGAACCCCTCCCGAGCCACAACCTCCACCGCTCTCGCCGCCGCCCCCATCACCCCCACCGCCGGCCTCGCCACCATCCCCGGAACCTCCCTCGATGCTCCGGGCCTGGCTCGCCGTAGGCGCCGTCGCGCTCGGGATCTTCTCCCTCATGACGTCCGAACTGCTGCCCGTGGGCCTCCTGACGCCCGTCGGAAGCACGCTCGACGTCTCCGAGGGCACCGCCGGCCTGATGGTCACCGCGCCCGGAATCGTCGCCGCGTTCGCCGCCCCGGTGATCGCCGTTTCCGCCGGCAGGCTGGATCGCCGGGTACTGCTCGCCGCCCTGATCGCCCTCGTCGGCATCGCGAACCTGTCCTGCGCCGTCGCGCCGAACTTCGCGGTGGTCCTGGGAGCCCGCGTACTGGTCGGCGTGGGCGTCGGCGGATTCTGGGCGATCGCGGGCGGCTTGGCCCTGCGCCTGGTGCCACCGGCTCAGGTCGCCCGGGCCACCGCCGTCGTCTTCGGCGGCGTCTCGACGGCGTCCGTATTGGGCGTACCGGCAGGCACCTTCATGGGTGAACTCACCGGCTGGCGCACCGCATTCGCGGCCGTCGGCGGCCTGGGCCTGATCGCGCTGGTGGTGCTGGTATTCCTGCTGCCCCCGCTGCCCGCCTCACCCTCGGCCCGCCCGATGACCTTCCGCGACCTGTCCCGACTCGGTCGCGACAACCGCGGGGTACGAATCGGCCTGGCGCTCACGTTCCTGCTGATCACCGGCCACTTCGTCGCATACACCTTCGTCCGGCCCATCCTGCGGAACGTATCCGGTGTCGACGAAGGTCTGATCGGCGTTCTGCTCCTCGGCTACGGCGTGGCCGGTGTCGCCGGCAACTTCGCGGCGGGCGCCCGGGCCTCGCGGGAGGCACGACGCACCCTGCTCACCATCACGGCCGCGCTGACCACGGTGCTGACCCTGCTCGCCCTCCTGCACGACGTTCCGGCCGCCGGCATCACCCTGCTGATCGTGTGGGGCCTGGCCTACGGCGGCGTACCGGTAAGCCTGCAGACCTGGATGCTCACCGCCGCGCCACAGGCCACCGAGGCGGCAACGTCCCTGTTCGTAGCGGTTTTCAACCTGTCCATCGCCCTCGGCGCCCTCCTCGGGGCACTGGCGGTGGACGGCATCGCCACCGCCGCCGCCCCATGGCTGGGCGCCGCACTCGTGTTCCTCACCGCCCTGACCGCAATTGCCGCCCGACGCCCGCCCACCGGCCGATGACCAGCCACCGAACCGGCCACCCCGGCCGAACCGGCCACCCCGGATCGACAGCGTGACCCACGACCACACCCCCAGCGGCACCCAAAACAGCATCCACCACGGCACCGATACCCGCACCGGCAAGCCCGCCGGCAACCGCACCAAGGAGAACCCGACCATGAGCCGTTCCATCACCATCACCAACCCGGCCGAGCTGCACAACCCGGTGACCTTCGGCTACAGCCACGTCGTCGACGCACCCAGCCCCGACCTGGTCGTCATCGCCGGCCAGTACGGCTCCAACCCGACCGGCGCCGTCGACTCGTCGGACTTCGCAGCCCAGGTCGAACGCTCCTTCGCCAATCTGGGCACCGCCCTCGCCGCAGCCGGCCTGGGCTTCCAGGACGTGGCCCGCCTCGGCACATACATCGTGGATCACGACCACACCAAGCTCGAAGCCCTCCTCGCGGTGATCAACCGCATCTGGGGCAACCAGCCGCCGGCCCAAACCCTCCTCGGCGTCGCCGCCTTGGCCCTCCCCGACATGCTCTTCGAGGTCGACGCAATTGCGGTTCGCCCATAACCGCGTCCCAACGAGTCCAATTGGACTCACCGACCACCCCTCACGCGTGGTCCGAGGCCCTGGTCTCGGACCACGCGCCACGCCCTGACCATCAGGCCGAAGGTGCGCTCCGAGTCCCATCGCGTCTCGGTGAATGCCTGCGGCCCACCGCTCAGTTGCGCAGCTGTGAGTTGAGCCGTGCGGCCTGTCGCGTGAGGTGGTCGCGTTCGGGGAGGCTGGGCGCCGATCGGGCGGCTTCGGCGTAGAGGCGTGCCGCAGTCACCGGGTCGCCGTCACGCTCGTGGAGGTAGGCCGCGACAGCGGTGCGGCGGGGCAGTGCGGGGTCGAGCACCGCCAGGGCGGCCAGGCCGGCCCGTGGCCCGTCGGCCTCGCCGACCGCGACGGCCCGGTTGAGCCGGGCCACCGGGCTGCCGGTGAGGCGCACCAGTTCGTCGTACCACTCGACGATCTGCACCCAGTCGGTCTCCTCGACCGTTCGGGCGTCGGCGTGGAGCGCGGCGATGGCGGCCTGAGCCTGGAACTCGCCCAGGCGGTCGCAGGCGAGGGCGGTCCGAAGCACATCGACGCCCTCGGCGATCAGGCGGGTGTTCCACAGACTGCGGTCCTGCTCGGCGAGAGGCACGAGGCTGCCGTCGGGACCGGTCCGTGCCGGGCGCCGTGCGTGGTGGAGCAGCATGAGCGCGAGCAGGCCCGCGACCTCCTCGTGGTGGGTCTTGGCCGCCAGTTGACGAGTGAGCCGGATCGCCTCGGCGGCGAGGTCGACGTCGCCGGAGTAGCCCTCGTTGAAGACCAGGTAGAGCACGCGCAGCACCGTGGCGACGCCACCGGGTTGGTGGAACCGGACGCCCGAAACGGTGCGCTTGGCCCGGCTGATCCGCTGCGCCATGGTCGCCTCCGGCACCAGGTATGCCTGCGCGATCTGCCGCGTGGTCAGGCCGCCTACCGCGCGCAGCGTGAGCGCGACGGCCGAGGCCGGTGTCAAGGACGGGTGCGCACACAGGAAGTACAGCCGGAGCGTGTCGTCCACCACCTCGGCCGGGCCGGACTCGGGCTCGCCCTCGACGCGTACCTCGCGGTGCCGTCGCGAGGTGTCGGCGCGGGCGGCGTCGAGGAACTTGCGCCAGGCCACGGTGACCAGCCAGCCCTTGGGGTCCCGCGGCGGACCGTCCGGCCACACCCGCACGGCCTCGACCAGGGCGTCCTGCACGGCATCCTCGGCCGCCGCGAAGTCGGCTCCGCGTCGGACGAGGATCCCGATGACTGCGGGCACCAGCTCCCGGAGCAGCGACTCGTTCACTCCGTGACCGTGGGCTGCTCGCCGTAGAACGGGCGTACCTCAAGCCACTCGTGGATCGGCTTCCCGCCCGCACCCGGAGCCGCCGACAACTCGCCGGCCAGTTCGAGCGCCCGCTCGTGGGTCTCGACGTCGATCACCATCCAGCCGGCGATCAGATCCTTGGTCTCCGCGAACGGGCCGTCGGTGACCGGCGGCCGCCCCTCGCCGTCGTAGCGGACGAACGTGCCCTCCGGGGAGAGCGCCTGACTGTCCACGAACTCGCCGGTGTCCTCCAGCCGAGCGGCGAAGTCACGCATGTACTGAACGTGGGCCGAAATCTCCTCCGGCGTCCACTGGTCCATCGCCACGTCGTTGACCGATGCCGGCGCGCCCCGGTAGTGCTTGAGCAGCAGATACTTGGCCATCATGTTCTCCTTGGGGCGGTACGGCCCGGTGGCCGCGTTCACTCGGGGGACGAAGCCGCAGGCGGATTCTCGACATCCCACCGCAACGCATCTTGGCGGATTTCGAAAACTCCGCGCACGCCGCACCGCCGATCCGCCCGGCGCGGGCGACCGCGCGGCACTCAAGCGCGTCGGCGCTCCTCCCGCTGCCGAACCAGCTCCTCGACCGCGCTCGGCAGAGTCGTCTCGAAGTCGATCAGCTTCGCCCACGTCGGGGTCACGACGATCCGGACCATGCCGTCGTAGAGGGAACGCACCTCCGCCTCCCAGTGCACCCGTTGCTCGGGCGTCATCTCGTAGGTGCCGTTCATCCGGAGATACTCGTCCGGGATGCCGTCGACGACGTCCAACTCGGCCCGACCTCGAATGAGCAGGATCTTGGGCGGGTGCGCCTCGGTGTCGATCGTCAGGGCAACCGTGGGGTTCTTGCGCAGGCCCGGGAGCTTCGGGGCGTTCTTCGTAGTGCACATGACGATCTGCGAACCGTTCCAGGTGAACGCGATCGGGACATTGCGGGGGGTGCCGTCCTTGGCGACGTAGGCCAGGCGGGTCAGGTCACGGGCCAACAGTTCCCGGCTGATCGGTCGGTTCAGAATCTCGGTGATCTCGTTGGGTTGCACGGTTGTTCCTCTCGTTGTCGTTTTCCTGGTCCGCCCGGCGCCCCCTCGGGCTTGCGCACGCGAGTGGTGTGCGATGGCGGGAAGTGGACTCATCGTTTCCGGCGGCCGGTTCGAGTAACCATGCGGCCGCCGTGGAGCGCCGCACCGACCTGCCGCCAGAGGATCCACGCGAAACGCGAGTCGGATCGCTCCGGTCGGCGAGCCGCGGGCTCGCGGGCCGGCGACGATGCGGTCGATGCCCACGTGCTCCGTCCGTTCGATCAATGTGGTTCTCCTTCGTCCCGCGGCCCGTCGTGGCCGCTGGTGTCCCCGGGACGGAGCCGGCGCCACCTTCTCGACATCCGAAAGCGTGCCGATTTCCAAAACCTGCTTCCGGCCGTCACCGCCCCAGGGCACCCACCCGCGCCACCAAGCGAGCGCCCGCCCGCGTGCAAGCCGATCCGCTCACGGACCGGTGCTGCAGAGGTCGAGGCGGCTGTGCATGTGAACCGGCACGCCTCGGCCCCCGTTCGGCTCCGTGAAGTCGTGCCGTCGTGGCGTCGTGGCGTCGTGGCGTCGGACATCGCCCCGTGAAGCCGGGGCTGCCGGCGTGGACTCCGGGGTGATGCCGAGGGCGGTCACGCACGGGAGGTCGAGCGCGTGGACGGCGATGTAGTAGCGGTGCCTGCCCGCCGGCGGCGCGGCACCGACGTAAGCGGCCCCGGACACGGGCGCGTCCATCGAATTCCGGTCGGCGGAAGACCTCGTACCGGGTCGCCGGCGCGCGGGCGACAAAAGACAAAGGCAAGGAGTTCCCACTCCTTGCCTGTCTCAACATATAGCGCACCGGGGGCCTTGCGGCAAGGCCCCGGTCGTGCTTCAGAATGCTCGTTCAAGGCCAGGACCTGCGGATATGACAAGATTCGTGAAGCTCGCGCGTCGTTGTCGACGGGTGAATTGCGCGGCGAACGTCGCACCGCCGATGGGACTCGCGGGTGCGGTTGCAGGGATTCGGCGCGCAGGTGCGGGTGTACCTGCCGCCGACTGCCCTAAGCAGTCGGCCGAAATCCAATCTCGTTGAATGGGCGTTTTGATGATTGACGTAATCGTGGTCGGCGGCGGACCGACCGGCTTGATGCTGGCCGGCGAGTTGCGACTGGCGGGTGTGCATGTGGTCGTGCTGGAGAGGTTGACCGAGCCGACCGGGCAGTCCCGCGGGCGCGGCCTGCACACGCGCAGCGTCGAGCTGATGGACCAGCGCGGCCTGCTGGACCGGTTCCTCGCGGTCGGTGAAAAGTTCCAGGTCGGCGGTCTCTTCGGCGGTGTCGTCAAGCCGTGGCCGGACCGGTTGGACACGGCGCACCCGTACGGCCTCGCCATCTCGCAGCCGGCCACCGAGCAGCTTCTCAACGACCATGCCCTCGAACTCGGTGTCGAGATCCGGCGCGGCTGCGAAGTGGTCGGGCTGAGCCAGGACGAGGACGCGGTGACCGTCGAGTTGGCGGACGGCACACACCTACGCTCGCGCTACCTCGTCGGGTGCGACGGCGCCCGCAGTGCGGTGCGCAAGCAGCTCGGCGTCGGTTTCCCCGGCGAGCCCGCCACGGTCGAGACGCTGCTGGGTGACATGGAGGCGACCGAGGATCCGGCGAAAATCCAAGCCATCGTCGCGGAAGTGCAGAAGACCCACCTGCGGTTCGGCGTCATCCCCGACGGGGACGGGGTGTACCGCGTCATCGTGCCCGCCGACGGCGTGGCCGAGGACCGTGCGACCGCGCCGACCCTCGATGAGTTCAAGCAGCAACTACGGGCCGTCGCCGGCACCGACTTCGGCGTGCACTCGCCGCGCTGGCTGTCCCGGTTCGGTGACGCCACCCGGCAGGCCGAGCGATACCGGGTCGGCCGAGTGCTGCTGGCCGGCGACGCGGCGCACATCCACCCGCCGACCGGCGGGCAGGGGCTCAACCTCGGCGTACAGGACGCGTTCAACCTCGGCTGGAAGCTGGCCGCCGCGGTCAACGGCTGGGCACCGGAGGGCCTGCTGGACAGCTATCACACCGAACGGCACCCGGTGGGCGCCAGTGTGCTGGACAACACCCGCGCGCAGATCACCCTGCTGGGGACCGATCCGGGAGCGACCGCGCTGCGGGAGCTGTTCTCGAAGCTGATGGACTTCGAGGAGGTGAACCGGTTCGTGACCGGCCTCATCACCGCGGTCGGGGTCCGCTACGACTTCGGCGAGGGCCACGAACTGCTCGGCCGGCGAATGCGGGACGTGCAGCTCAAGCAGGGTCGTCTCTACGAGCTGATGCGCGGCGGCCGCGGCCTGCTGCTCGACCGGACCGGCCGGCTTTCGGTGGAGGGCTGGGCGAATCGGATCGACCACGTCGTCGACATCGGCGAGGACTTGGACGTGCCCGAGGAACTGGACATGCCCGCCGTGCTGTTGCGGCCGGACGGACATGTGGTGTGGGTCGGTGAGTACCAGCAGGATCTGCTCAGCCGGCTGCCCGAGTGGTTCGGCGCTGCCACCGGCTGAGCACGCCGGTGCAGTTCGAAGGGGACGGAACCCGTCCCCGGCCGGGCTCGGCGCTACTCGGTGTTTTTCCGTGCGTCTCAGCAAGATCCTTCGCGATGCGTTGCGTTGCTGGGCGTTTCGAGGTGGCTCGGTGCCGCGGGCCCGACGGATGCGATCGGCGCCGGCGGCAAGTCCGCCGGCGCGGATCGCGGCATCCCCGGTCAAAGCGCCTCGACGAGCGTACGGTCAATGGCCGGCTCGATGCCGGCCCGAGCGCACCGCCCGTCAGCGCCACCCTGCCGACCCAGCCAGGTCCGGCGGGAACAGACTCGGTCAGGTGTCACCCGGCTTGAGTCGCAAACGGACCAACAACGACGTTCAGAGGCCAACTCAAGCGCCGACTACCCGAGCGCAGTCCGCCTCGCATGCTCATGGCACCTCTGCGGCGGCGCTCTGACCTGCGCCGATGCTGTGTACGCCGTTCTGAGGGGCTGAAACGGGAAGGTGCAGGGGATCACCCTACCGACCACTGATATCGGCTTAACCGGGAGTTCCGGTATATGCGCAGGTCAGATGGGGTCTCTCGGCTGCCGATGGTGGGTTCTCGAGTCGATCTTGCCGAATCGTCACGTCGCGTGCGTCCGCAGGCGAGACCGAGGGGTACTTCGAGGACGATGCAGTTGGTCCTCCGGGCGGTTGGTCGTCCGGGCGCGTCGGATTCCGAAGTGGCAGCCGGAAGTGGGCGTGGCTGTGTTACGGCGGGAGCACCGGAAGATGGTGGAGATCATCCCGGACGCGCCGGGCCCGTGCGGGCCAGGCAGATCGTGCCCAGGCTCGGGCCGGCCGCCCAGGCCGGGAAGATCGAGGGAAGGCGGTCGAAGCTGAAGCGGCTGGTCGAGCGGGAATGGCTGGACGAGGACGACCCGGGGCTGTTCACCGCGTCCCGCCGCTGGGCGTCATCGCCCACGGCGTCATCTCCAGGCCCGGAAGCCCGGGGCGAAGCCTGAGCCGCCGACCACCTGACCACGATCCTCGCCGGCCACGCCGCCCTCACCGCCCGCGCCGCCATCGACATGCTCGCCCAAGCCGAACACAAGCAACTGCCCACACCCCTGAGCGAGTCCGTCGAGGTCTGCCGACGCTACCCGACCGGCCAACTCGACCAACTGGGCTACGACGCCGCCCACGAAGCCGGGTGGCCGATCGCCACCGGCGCGGTCGAAGGAGCATGCCGTCATCTCATCGCCGACCGCCTCGACATCACCGGCGCCCGCTGGGCCTCAACGACGCCGAAGCCGTCCTCCACCTCCGCCCCTTCGTGGCGCGCGACGCTCGGCGGGGGAGTGTGCCGGAGCTGCGCGGCGGAAACCGAGGCCGGCCGGCGTGCCGATTCTCGAGTGCTGTGGGTGGAAGAGAGCGATCCTTTGATGCACCAGGGCGGCCCGTGGCGGCTGCGCGGCTTCCGGGAGTTGATCCCGGGACGCGACTCACTGGGATCAGGGTGCTCGTCTTCGCTGAGAGTGCATGGCCCTTGCGGCAGCCCCTGCGGCGACCCTGCTACCGAGGTTCTCGCTGCTCTTCACCTTCCTTGGCGATTGCGTGTGCACCGATCTCGGGCGTGCGGATGACAGGATCGCGTCGAGAGATCAAGGCAGCGTGCATCCAGAGTGCCTGGATGCTCCCGATGCGGCAGCGCGAATTTCATCACTGCCAGAAGTTGGAGATGATTCACGTGCGGAGGACCGGAGAGCCCTCAAGCGCAGATTCTGCTGCCCATGAGGAGCCGTTAGGTAGCGTGTTCGCAGCGCAAATCCCGAGTATTCGACTCGCCGGATCAAGACGGACGACACGCGCTTCCCGCATCGAGCCCCGCGACGACGAGCCCACAGACTAGGGCTCTGACCTGCTTGTTTCACAAGTTCACAACTTGTGCAACGCAAGATGTTGCACATGCTGGAGCAGGTAATGCACGGTAAGTTGTTCACGTAACTGTTCATTGTCCTGTTGCGTAAACTGTTCTCGAACATGCACGACGTGATGCACTGCAAGCTATGACGCAACATGTTCGGCTTGTTGATACAGAATAAGTCCGTCGACTTGCAACGCTAAAACGGCGCCTGTGCGGGCGGGCGTGCGGGCGTCTGTTGCGGCGGGCGTGTGGCCGTATGTGCGGGCGTATGAATGAACGTGCGGACCTGCGGATGGGCGTAGGGACGGGCGGGTGAAGCTACGGGCGTATGTACGGCTGTATCTGCGGGCGGACCTATGGATGGCTGGATGGCTGGGTTGATGGGTGGGCGTGCAGTCGGACGGGCGGGCCAACGGATGTTGATGCGGGTGTTGCTTCGGATGGATCAGTGTCCGGGCGGGCATGCAGCTGGATGGCTGACTGGGACGACGGCCGGGCGGAACACTGGCTGTGCGGATGGGTCTACGGCTCTGCGGACGGAGCTATGGGCGGACACATGGCTCTGTGTATGAGTGGGCGGAGCGATGTTGGGATGGGCGGATGAATCTGCGGACGGGCGGTCGTGACAGTGGGTGGAACGAACTATGGGTGGTCGGCTGGATGGACGTACGGGCGAACAGATGGGTCTGCGGATGGGCGGACGGATCTTCGGATGGACCTTGGGATGTACGGGCGTACAGATGGATGGGTGACCGGATGACTGGCCGGGCGTCCGGATGGATGGACGGTCGGAACGAGCAACAGATCGATCGAGCTGCGGGCGGCTCTGTATTCGGACGCACGGATTGATGGATGAACGTCCGAACGGGCGGCTCGACGAAGCAGCGGTCGGGCGGCTCAAACGCTCTGCGGGCGAAGCGCTGTGCGTGGGTAGCGGCGGGCGTACGGCCGGAACGACGGGCGGGCCGAACGACGGGCGGGCGGCTGCCCCGGTGTATCTGCGGATTGATCGGACGATCCACGGGACACGCACTGGATGGCCGAATCTGCGGCCGGGCCTATCTACGTACGGCCCGATCCGACGGTCTTGCGAGCAACCGAGCTACGGCTCACGGGACGGCCGGCGCGACGTCCGGCCGGCGCGACAGCGCGATCGAACCGCGTTGCTCGCGAGCGACGGACGGTCCAAGCAACGCACGATCAGGTCAATCTCGGTAGCGGCGTGCGGCCGACACACACAAGCTCGCGGCGCGCGGATCTGCGGCTGTACGGGTCTCTCTGCGGCGCCGTGGAGGCTGAACGGGCGGAGCGCACAGCTGGACAAGCAAACGGCCGCTGTGGGGCTCTCACGGACAACAGAGCGATCCACCGAGCAACCGGCGGGCGGATGGCACACACGGTCGCGGACCAACCGTACGAACACGCGCACCACCGGGCGGGTGGGCGGACGCCCGGATCACCGCGCAGGCCTCCGGGCGAACGGACCGACAGACGGATGCCCGGACAGGCGAACACGCGACCGGCTGACCGAGTGGGCGGGCAAACGAACGTGCGGACGGCCAAGCCGACGGCCGACCCGTCACAACGCGCAGCATCGCCGGATCGCCGGTCCCCGCGTGCCGATCATGTGCCGATCGCGTGCCCCTCGTGTGTCGATCGGGGAGTTGCGGGTTCGTGGCGGTGGTGCGGAGGGGTGATGTTGCCGGCCCATCCGGGGTGTCCTCGGATGCTCGTCCCGGGTCGACCATTGGGCCCGTGTCTCGATATGTCGAACCGATGCCCTATAAATCGAGAGTTCCATCCCCAATTCGTGCGCCAAAAGAGTCTGTTGGGGGCGCTGATTCGGCCGACCAAACGGGTTAACCAGGACATACGGGTGGGTTTTCCGAGTGTCACAGTGAATTTTGAGAATCCGCTGCTAACCTGACAGACAAAACTTAGGCCGGACCCCTCAAGGACGTCTTGAAGGATCTGCCCGCTAGATCCTGGTTCGTTGCGCTTTCGGGCTTCCGACGGAAGTATCGAGCAGCTACCCCGGAGGTGCGTCGTCTTCCCTGTCAGGTGCAGCGGACGGCTCTGACAGGCCACCGGCAGAAACCCGGCTCCCGCAGGCGGTCGGTCGCTCTACTTCGAGAGGACGCACGATGGGTGCAGTAGTGGCGGTGGCCAGCCAGAAGGGGGGTCCCGGGAAGACGACGACGACGGTGAACCTCGCGAGCGCTCTGGCGATCAACGGCTTTCACGCCCTCGTGGTCGACCTGGAGCCCCAGGCGCAGGCCGGCGTCGCACTCGGCGTCGTTCCACAGCCCCAGCGCTCGGTCGGCTTCGCGCTCTACGCGCAGCTGAACGGCATGACGCCCGACGTGCCGGAGATGATCTTCGACCGCAGCGAGCTGCTCAAGTCCTTCGAGACCACCGGCAGCCTCAGCCTCTTCGGCTCGGTGCAGAGCACGATGGTCGACGCCGAACGCAAGATCGCCGGGATGGACTTCTCCACCACCGGGATCCTGCGGCGCATCCTCGAACCCATCCGGCGGACCCCGACGATCATCCTGATCGACACCCCGCCCAGCGTCAGCGCCCTGTCCGCGGTCGCCCTCGCCGCCGCCGACTTCGTGGTCGCGGTGTGCGAACCGCTGTACGCGACCGTCCAGGGCGCCGCGGTGATCAAGGGCCTGACCGCCGCCACCTCCGAGCGCACCCTCGGCGAGTGCGAGCCGCGTTTCATCGGCACGGTCATCAACAAGGCCAACGCCCCGTCCCGCCGCACCAGCGAGGACGACCAGGTCGAGCAGCGACTCGCCGACTACGGCCTCGACCCCTTCCAGACGCAGATCCGCCGGGACAGCCGGATCTCGCAGGCGTACGAAATCGGGCGCCCCGTCTGCATAGAGCAACCGAACATCGCCGCGAGCGTTGCCTACACCGAGCTGGCCATCGAACTGTTCGACCGTGTGAAGCAGGCAGCCTGATGACAGACGAGAAGCCCGCGCCCAAGTCCAGGGCCAAAGCGCGAAAGGCCCCCGCCGTCCAGTCGTCGGTCCTGGCTGCCGCGCTCCAGGACGCCATGAACGGCAGCTTCCTCAACTCGGGCACCGATTCGACGGCGGCGCTTCTGGCACAGATGGGCGGCGGAAGCGGATCCGGCGGTACGACCTCGGGACCGCCGTTCAAGAACGCGGCGCCGACCGTACCGGCTCCCGCACCCGCACCGACCCCGGAGCCCGAGCCGGTCCACGCGGCGGCCGCACCCGCCGCCGATGAGGCCACCGCTGCGGCGACCCCGCGCGTCGAGGCACCGCAGGCCCCCACAGCCGTGTCCCAGCCTGCCCAGGAACCGACTCCGACCCCGGAGACGATCGCGGAACCCACCGCGGAACCCGCGCCGGAAGCAACCGTGACGGCGACCCCCGAACCGGCGGCTCACGCCCGGGCCCCGCAGCCCGAGTCGGCAGCCCACGCCGACCCCACCCGGGGCCCGACAGCCACCGCGCCGCCCACCCCGGAACCTCTCCCCGAGGCGGCTCGCCCGGAGCCGACACCCGAGCCGGCCCCCACCGCACCTGTCCTGGCCGTCGAACCGACACCCCAGCCCACGCCCGAGCCCGCAGCAGCCCAAACCCCGGCTCCAACTCCGGCTCCGGCCCCCGTCGCCGAACCAACCCCCCGCGCGCCCGAGCCGGTCCGGGCCCCTCCGCCCCAGCCGCCCCAGCCGGCCAAGGCGTCCGCACCCGCCAAGGCCCCGGCCGCCCGCGCACCGCGACGCAGCGCCCCCGCTCCGGCGGCGGCCGCACCGACTCCGGTCGGTACCGGATCCGCCGAGGAGCGTTCGGCGCATGCTTCGCTGCTCGAAAGCTTTCTCGACGCCCGGATAAACTCCAAGGGTTGGGAGACCTGGGGTTTCCGGCTCCTGCCCGACGTCAAGGCACGCTTGGGCAAGCGGCTCACCGCCGACAAGCGTTCGTCGCAGAACCGGCGGCTGGCGCTCGGCCACTACCTCAACGCCGCATTGCTCGAACTCCCGGAGGACAACGACGAGCAGATCGAAATGATCCGCTCGTTCCTGCGCGCCAGGGGCGGGATCACCGACCCGAGCCAGTCCTCCAGCTATCGGGTGAGTCCGGCCGTGTACGAACTCGCGCGCGACCTGGACACCGAACTCACCGCGACCGAGAAGCGCGGTCTGGTCGTGTACCTGTTCTCGGCCGCCGTCGAACTGTTCCTCGAACGCCTCGACGCAGAGGGCGCCCTCGGCCGCCCGGAGATCTTCTCGCCGCAGCAGTGACCCGCCGTCGACGGGCACGGAGGACACCCAATCCCCCGTGCCCGTCGGCGGCACTCTCATGCCACCCGCCGGAACGTCTCGCGTAGGACAACTCCCGCAGACGGCAGCCGAGAACGCCGACCGGCACCCCCGGATCCCGCGTATGGCGGCGACGGCAGAGCGGCAACGAAAGTCACATTTCATTCGTGGCCGCAGACCACGAGCAGCCCGGCCCGCGCGGCAGCCCCACACCCTGGCCCGATCCCAGGCCAAGACCCGCGCCCTGCGCACGACCGGTGCGGCACCTGCGGAGAAGGCCACACCTTCGTGTGAATATCGGCGAACTCGTGCGCATCCATGAGAATTCATGAGAATCCGCGTGAATTCTTGCGAACTCACGCGAATCCCTTCCGCCTGCGCACTGCGGCCTCGACCTCGATCTCGAAACATTCGTCCGAATCGTCCTGTTCATATGCATAGGACTCTCCGATCGGGCGAAGCAGCGCGCCAAACACCCGACTTCGCGGTGCCTCACCGCCTCACCACCTCATCGATCCTTCGCCCCGAGGCGGCCTCCGAACCGCCGGACTCCGAGCGCCGAGCCGCTGAGCGGTCTCCTGACGGCACATCGATCCGGTAGCCACCGAACCACCCGTCCACCGCCGCAAAGACGCTCAGAACGCCGCCTGGAGGGTCCGGGGCGCCCCTCCCGCGGCCTCGGCCCGCTCCCGGTCCTCGCGGCAGTCGGCGCAGACCCCGTCCTCGCGCAGGCCGCGGACCGCCCGGTCGCAGTCATCGCAGGTCCCGATCGGCGCCGGGGCCACCATCGGCCGGACCTCCGCAGCCGCCGCGAACGATGCCGCCGTCTGCCGGGCCCGGTACGCGCCCCGGCGTTCGGCGCCGAAGCGCTCGTCCGCCTCGGCCCGCCGATCCTGGTCCTGCCGAGCGCAGTTGCGGCACGCGAACGGGTCCCCGGCCACACCTGCACCGGGACCGGCCGTGGGCAGCCACAGGCGGCCGTCCTCGCAGTTCGGGTCCTCGCACCCACGCCGGGCCAGCCCCCGGCCGCCCAGCCAGCCCACAGGGCTCCCGACGGCCCCGTCCTGGGTCCGCCAGCGGTCCGCCAGCCGGGCGAAGACCCGGTTCGCGTCGCCGACTTCGGCCACGGCCCGATCGACCAGACGAGCGGCCACGATCCGCTGTCCGGTGCTCATCCTGGCCACCAGCGGCGCGATTCCGACGAACGCCCTCGCCGCCGTCGCGGAGATGGTGGTCCGGTGGTCCGGCGTCGGCACGGGGCGAATTCGACGGGGTTCCGCCGTAGGCGTTTCCTGCGCAGGCGTCGCCGTCGAAGCCGTTCGCGGCTTCTCCGCGGGCTCGTGCCCGTCTACCACGCAGGACGCCCTCCGGGCGGAACCCCCCCGGGAGTTCGCCTTCATCCGTAGGTCAATCGGAGTGTCTTCCTTATACGTGACGGAGGTCCCAACCCCCTGCGAACCCGACGTCCATTGACCCTCCGCACCCAGGCTCCGACCTGCCGAAACGCCGTTCCGGGCCGGCTCGGCCGAGCCGTCGACACCCGTTCCCGAGACGGCCTCCACGGGTGTCGCGGAAGTCACGTGCGACTCCCCCGCGGTCACCGAGCGTGTCGTCTCCGGGACCTCGCTGCCGGCCTCCTCGCCATGACGCGCAGAGACACGACCACATGTGACGACGAGCGCTCCGTCCGTCGTCCGGTCGCTTGCCCGCCCGGTTGCCCACTCACGTGTCGCGCGATGCGTCTCACCGGCCTCGACCTCGATTGCGTCCTCGGCTTCCTCCTCGGTCACCTCTTCGTGATCCCCGTGATCCCCGTGACCCTCGAAAGCCCCAGGAGTGTGATCCCCGATAGTCCCGTGATCCCCAAGCGCCCCGAGGGCCCCGAGAAATTCCGCGGCGAAAATGTCGACAGGCTTGATCGCCTCGGTGTCCACACCGGCGGTGGCGGCGGGCTCGTGCTCGTTCGGGTGCTCGAAGGGCCGGAGCGGTACGAGCATGTTGCGGCCCTGCCACCCTTCACGGCGGCCCACCTCCACCCAGCCCCAGCGCTCCAGGTCGGAGACCACACCGCGGGCCGCGCGAACGCTCACCGGCTCACCGATCCGGCGCCCGGATTGGTGTCGCAGCACGTCGGCGAGCTCGGCGTAGGTCAGGTGGTGGCCGCGGGCCCGGGCGTAGCAGATGACCGCGTACGCCCGAGCATGCCGGTGCGGGACCGCGCCCAGGAGGGCGACGGGCACCATCACCCACGGCTCGCCCTTTTCCGGCGTGCGCAGCCGGCGGACCGCCGAAGTCCCGGTCCCGGAAGGCTTGGTGCGGCGTACGACAGTGAGTTCCTCGCCTGCGGTGAGCTGCTTTTGCGCGGCGTACAGCGACGACGGGGCCTTGAGGGCCACCCGGCCGTCGGGCTGGGTCACCGAGCGGACGGTCAGGCCCAGATAGCGGGCGATGGTGGTGAGGTCGGCGATGCAGCCGGGCTGGTTGGGGCCGGCTGCCAGGTGGCCGACCTTGGCGGCGAAGACGAAGGCAAGGTCGCTGTACGCCTCGCCGGTCACCACACGCAGCGGGACCTTGACCGAGGCCCGGCGGACCGAGTCCGGCATGGTCGGATCGACGCCCCTGGCGCCGCCGACGCGAACTCGCGCGGCGCGCAGGGCGGCACGGACCCGAGCCTGCATCGTGAATGCAGAGGATTCGGGCACACTTGAAGAGGGCAAGGACCTGGCTGAAGACAGCACTGGGCCTGCCTCGGGGATCGCAGGTATGATCTGCTCCTGAAGCTGGTGAAGAGAAAGAGGTAGGGGTGACCCGACCGTTCGGCGCGTGGAAGTACCGGAACGGCTGGGTCTCACTGTTCGGTTGTGTAAGCGGCCGGCAGGCCTCCTTTCTCCGACGGCGCCCTTAGGGGCGCTGAGCTGCGAGCGAGTGGACTAGGGCTGGACTCCTAGGCCACTCGCTCTGCTTTTGCGGCCGTACTTCCCGAGCGGCGGTCAGGCGGCACCGTGGCGTCGTCCGACCTGCTCCTGTTCGGCGGCGAGGGCCCGCAGAGCCTGCTGGGCCCACGCGCCGAGCGTGAGGTACTGGTAAGGCGTGTTTTCTTCGACGAACCGCAGTGCGAGCGCGGCGTGTTCGCTCGGTCTAACGGCCAGGTCGGCTCCCGAGGGATGCACGTAGAGGCCGGTCATCGGGTCGACATCGGCGAGATCGCCCACTCGTGAGTGCTCGATGGCCAGGTGTTCCCACAGGCGCAGACGTTGTGGCGTATTGCGCGCATAGTTCTCGCCCGGCCAGCTGATCCTCCGCAATGCCTCGAAGGTGAGCAGGGGCAGTACGTCGCTGGGCGAGAGCACCGTCGGGTGCAGCACGTTTCGGTCCCGTGCCTCGTAGCCCACCTTGCTGGGCAGACCCGCGATGGCCGCGAGCCTCGCCACGGTCCAACGCTCCCGGGAAGTGGCCATGACCGTCCTTTCGTGTCAACGACCAAACCCTATCGCGATCTCCGGCAAATAACTTCCTGTCAGGAGAGTCGGCGTGTCGCGCATCGCGATGACGTCATCACAAGAACGGCGCAAAAGCCCAGAAAATAAGGCATTGGCGTTGTGTTCGATCTGCATGTTGGAAGATCCACCCGCACGTCCATCCCCTGTCACGCATGAATACCCAGGCGTCGAGTGTGCGCTCCGTTGTGTGATCCAGTGCTTGAGCGAGTGTCGGATCCACCGTTCGGACCATCGTTCGACCGTCTGCTCCAGCGCGCCGACGCGCCGTCGTGAGACCCGCCGCGAGACCTATCGACAGTCCCATCGCGCGGGCCGCCGTTTCGCCCGTTGCTCCGACCGGCCGCCCATGTCTCCGTGCGTCCGTCGTTCGCGCCGCACAGCCGCCCGCACACCCGCACATACAGCCATGCGCTTTGACGAACGGGTTGGGATTCAGAAGGCCATGCATGTGCATGGACATCACCACGCACAGATCAACGGACAATCTCCCGTGCGGATCGCCGCACAGCTCGCCATGCAAGTTGCAGGTCAATAGCTGTTTGAGGGGGGATGAGCAGACGGCCCCGAGCTCGACCGGAATCATGGATCGGATCGGTGCCGAGACGTGGCCGCAGCCGAATCTGCGCGGCCGTGAATGGCGACGAATGGCGACGAATAGTCGGCTCGGGCGGGTGTTTGATCGAGTCGACCGATGCGGTAAGAGCGACGAAATCACCTGTATACGCACAGAGTTCGTCGTTATGTGAGATATGCCGCGCACTGCGGAGGGGTCGGGTGGTACGGAGGGACTGCTTGACGGCTGGAGGGGGCGGGTGCGGAGAGACTCTGAGCGGCGAGGGGAAACGGAACACTGATCGCACTCTGTGATCTTCGAGACACGTTCGGTGCACCCCGGCGTCGGTGCGAAAAGGGCCGAATGCGATGCTCGTGGCAGCCGCCGTACGGGGTGGTTGTCGATGATCGGAGTGTTCATGACGACTGATGGAGCCGCTTCCCGGCTGGTGTTGTGGGACATCGACCACACGCTGATCGACGGCGGGACCGTGGCCCGACGGGCGTACACGGCGGCATTTCGTCGGGTCTCCGGGCGTTCGCCGGTCCATCCCTGGCAGTTCGACGGACGTACCGAGTTGGCCATGGCGAGTGAGGTGCTGCGTGCGCACGGACTGCCGCCCGAGGGTGGCATGCTCGACGCCTTCCTGGACCTGATCATTGCCGAACTACGGGATCGCGAGGCGGAGTTGGCCGCGGAAGGCCGGGTCCTCGCCGGTGCGTCCGAGGCGCTCGCCGCGCTGGGGGCGATACCCGGGGTGTGCCAGTCGGTGCTGACCGGCAATCCGTACGCGCTCGCGGTGTTGAAGATGCGGGTCTTCGGCCTCGCCGACCACGTGGACTTCCGGGTCGGCGCGTACGGCGACGACGCCTACGAGCGGGCCGACCTGCCGGCCCGCGCCCTCGCACGTGCCGAAAAGCACCTCGGCCGGCGGCACGTCGGCGCGGACACCGTGATCATCGGCGACACCCCGCGCGACATCGCCGCAGCCCGGGCCGTGGGCGCGTGGTCCGTCGCGGTGGCGACCGGGACGACGAGCGCGGCGGCGCTGACGGCGGCGGGCGCCGACGTCGTCCTGGCGGACCTGGCCGATACGGACGCGGTGCTCGGTGCGCTGCTGGGTCCGGCGCGATGAGCAGCCCGTGGGTGCGATCGGCCGACGCGACCTGCCTGGTCATCCCCCGTTTCGCCGGTTCGCTCGGCCTGGCCGATCAGGCGCCGCGCATCGGCATCAGCAGGTAGTGATAGTCCGGGTCGTCGCGGTCGTCGTGCGGTCCGGGTGTACCGGGTGTGCGGGGCGCGTCGGGTGCGGCGTCCGTCAGGATGGTCGGCTTCGTCGGCGTGCTGAACAACAGGCGTGCGGTCGGTGTACGAAGCGCGGCCAGGCCGTCCAGGAGGTGGGCCGGGTTGAAGGCGACGCTGGTCGGCTCGCCGGTCAGCGCGACCGGCAGCGTCGCGCCGGCCTCGGCCTCGTCGGTGCTGCCGGCCTCGACCCGCAGCGACTCCCGCCCGAACGACAACCGGACCGGAGCGTTGCGGGTGACCACCGGCGACACCCGTCGAAGGGCCTCGATCAGCGCCGCGACCTCGATCGTTGCGACGGCGGTGGTCTCGTTGTCGAACAGCCGGTCGTAGCGCGGGAACTCGTGGTCGAGCAGCCGCGTCGTCGCGTGCCGCCCGCTCCCGGCCAGGCCGAGCAGGCCGCGGCGGCCCGGCTCCGGTCCGAGCGCGAGGCGCAGGTCCGTGTCGATTCCCGAGTGTTTCGTCAGGTCGGCCAGCATCCTGGCGGGCACCAGGGCCGTCCGGGCCGGATCCTCGGTGGCCGGCCGCCAGGGCAGCCGTCGCACCGCCAGCCGATATCGATCGGTGGCGGCCAGGACCAGTGCGTCGTGTGTCAGGTGCAGCCGGATCGCGGTGAGCACGGGCAGGCTCTCGTCCCGGGCCGCGGCGATCGCGACCTGCGCGACGGCCTCGGCGAATGCGGCCGCACGCACGGTGCCCGCGGTCTCCGGGAGCAGCGGCGTGGCGGGGTAATCGGCGAGGGCCGGCAGCGGCAGCGCGAAGTAG
The DNA here is from genome assembly GCF_040605455.1 of Embleya sp. NPDC005575. Taxonomy (NCBI): domain Bacteria; kingdom Bacillati; phylum Actinomycetota; class Actinomycetes; order Kitasatosporales; family Streptomycetaceae; genus Embleya; species Embleya sp. NPDC005575. The sequence goes on from NZ_JBEXCV010000032.1 coordinate 37,231, forward strand.
GCGCCCGCGCAGGTCACCCGGGCTCGGGCCGGATCCACGGTGAGGTCGACCGGCTGATCGCGGGGGAGTGCGCGGGCGATGTCGGCGAGCAGTCGGCCCGGGACCAGGATCTCGCCTATCCGGGCGACCTCGGCGGCGACCTCGATGCCGGCCGATACCTCGTGGTTGTACGCGGAGATGGCCAGGGTGCCGTCGCCCGCCTTGAGTCGGAACGCGGCGAGAGCGGGGACGACCGGCCGGGCGGGCAGCGCGCGAACGGCCCAGCCGATGCCCTCGACGAGGCGGTCGCGGGTGATCCGTACCTTCACAGGGGCCCTTTCCGAGAACTCGACGAGGGGGGAGCGGGTGCGTCGCTTGGTGATCGAATCCTTGTTCGATTGCTGGGGGAGTGAGACTAACGGGGCGCTCGGACAGCCCACGTACGTGACGACAGCCCCGTGTGCCGAAGGACAGCCCGCATACCGTGACGACGGCCCGCGTGCCGCGACAGCCGAGGCGAGGTTCGACGTTTGCCGCCGAGAACCGGTGATCGGTGGATTCGGGTGATCAACGGTCGAGCCGCACGGACTCGTCCGCCGACGCTTGCTCGTCCGGTCGCTGCCGCTCCGTTCCCTCGGCGCCTCTCCGCCTTCTTGGTGTCTCCTCGTTCGGTCCGGGGCATGCGGGGTCCGTCCGGGGCCGGTGTGTCAGGCCGTGCCGGCCAGGTGTTCGGCGGACTTGCGGGCGTCGGCGATGGCGCCGGCCAGGTGCGGGTGGGTGAGCCGGCCCGCACGCTTGACGGGGCGGCCGGCCACCAGGACGGTGTCGACGTTACCCGCGTGGGCGGATGCCACCACGGCCCCGGCGATGTCGTGGCCGGCGCCGACCAGGTTGATCGCGTCGGCGCACAGCAGGATCAGGTCGGCCTGCTTGCCCACGGCCAGTGATCCGATCCGATCGGCCAGGCCCAGTGCGGCGGCTCCGCCGATGGTCGCCATGCGCAGCATGTCGGCCGCGAACAACCGTGGACCGTCCGCGAGTTGGCTGGTGAGCAGGGCGGCGCGGAGCAGCGAGAACATGTCGCCCGGACCGCTGGTGACCACATCGACGCCGAGCCCGGTGACCAGTCCTGTGGCGCGAGCGCGGTTGATCATCGGTGCGCCGTGTCCCATCTGGGCCTCGATGTGCGGCGCGATCGAGAGGGTGCCGCCGGAGTCGGCGATCATCGCGAGTTCGTCGTCGGGCAGCGAGTTGCCGTGGATGTAGAGGGTGCGCGCGGTCAACAGGCCGTGGTCGCGCAGGGTCTCGATGGGGCGATGGGCGACCGGGCCGCTGCCGACGTGTACGGCCAACGGGATGTCGAGGTCGGCGGCCAGGCGCCAGTCCTGCTCGACCAGATCGATCGGGGTGTACGAGGGGCCGCCGGGGGCGAGCGCGAGGGTGACCAGATCGTCGTCGCCGGGGAACAGGCGTTTGCGCAGGTCGCGGACGATGCGTGGGTCGCGGGCGGCGGGGTCGAACGGCGGGTGGCCGTAGCCGAACACGGCCCGGATGCCGGCTGCGCGCAGTCCGTGGACCGCCGCGTCGCCGTGTTCGGCGCGGTGCTGGACGTGGGAGAAGTCGTGCACGGTGGTGATGCCCGCGTCCAGGCACTCCAGCGCGCCGACGAGGTTGCCCGCGTACACGTCCTCGGGGCGCATCGCGGGGGAGAGCCGGCCGAGCACCCGGCCGAGGTAGTTGCCGAGGTCGCTGTCGACGGCCACCGCGCGCAGCACCGACTGCCAGACGTGGCGATGGGTGTCGACGAATCCGGGCAGCACGATCCGGTCGTGGGCGTCGAGGACTTCGGCCCCCTTGGCGGCCAGGGCCGGTCCGACGGCGACGATCGCGCCGTGCTCGATCAGCACGTCGGTGTCGGGCCGGACACTGACCTCCGGGTCGGTGTCGACGACGGTGCCGCCGCGAAGGAGCAGTCGGGTGGGGTGGGGCGCGGCGGAAGGGGTTGCTGCGGGGGTGGGCCGGGCGGACATCTGGACCTCCGAGAGGGATCGAGCGGATTCGGCCGCACCGGTCGTGGTGCGGCGGACGGAAGCATCTCACATGAAAGCTTTTTAGAAAGCTATCAGATGTGTGTAATACGCTGTCAAGATGACCGCACCAAAGGACCGCGCGAGCGCACTCATCAGCGCGTGGCAGGCCGAACTGCCCGACGTGCTGGACGCGACGACGGAACTGAGCAAGCGGATCATGTTGCTCGCCGCCGATCTGGACGAGGCCACCCGCCGCGAGCTGCCCGAATTCGGCCTCACCCCGGCCCAGTTCGGCGTACTGGTCGCCCTGCGACGGGTCGGCGCGCCCTATCGGCTCAAGCCCACCGAGCTCAGCCGCGCGTTGTTGCTGTCCTCGGGCGGCACCAGCAACGTCACCAATCACCTGGTCGCCGAGGGCCTCGCCGAGCGCCTTCCGGACCAGGGCGACGGTCGCGGCACGCTGATCAGCCTGACCCCTCGCGGCGTGCAGGTCGCGGAGGACGCGGTCCGTGCCAACGCCGCCGCACACGCCGAGGTCTGGCGGGGCGCGTCGGCGGCGGCGATCGAGGCGGCGACCCTGGCACTGCGCGAGATCGCCGCCGCGACCGAGGCACCCCGATCGACGCGGCGGTCGGCGCGCGGGAACGGGTGAGGGACGGGTCCGCCGGTCCGGCGCCTGGTCGTCGCCGGGGACGAATGGCCGTGCGGCCGGGGCGACTTCGTGGTCGGGGCGATGCGGCCGGCCGCCGGGGGCGACCGGGTTCGGAGTGATCGGCCCGCGCAAGTGGATCCGGCGTCGATCGTGTTCTCGGGCATGCCGGCGCGGGATGCCCGAGGTGGGGACTCTCTCGCGGCTCGGTCAGAAGGGCGCCGGCGGGTGCTGCGGCCGGGGCGGGGGTTGGCGGGGGACCGGGGGCGGCAGTCGGCCCTCGGTCGTCCGCCCGTGATCGGGCTGCGCCGGGTGGGCGTGCTGCGTCGGGTACGGCGCGGGTGCGGGCTGTATCGAAGGCGCCGCGTACATGGGGTACGGGTGGTGCATCGGGTGCATCGGGTGCATCGACGCCATCGGGTGCATGCCCGGTGCCATGTGGAAGGCGCGCTCGTACTCGGACTGGAACGTGGTGATTCGGGCCACGACCGCGATGGCCAGGCCGGCGGCGGCGATCAGTAGCAGGAAGGCCCAGCCCGCCGCGGTGTCGGCGGTGCGGTAGGACTCGTGGTAGGCGATCCAGGAGTCGCTGCCGATCGCATCGTTGCGGCCGTCCGTCTTCCGGCCGATCACGCCGAAGACGATCACGATGTTCGCGGCGAGGTAGGTCGACCACCAGGTCCACAGCAGCGGATGCCGGCCCGGGGTGAAGCCGCCGCGCAGGGGCGCCCGGGGGTCGCTTGCCTTCCAGATGTCGTGCGCGATCAGCGGTGGGAACCACAGGTTGACCACGGGGCAGAACCAGCCGCCGATTGCCCAGCCGCTGGAGAAATGTTGCGCGGACGGCGGGAACACCTCGACGTTGCACCGTGCCCGATGGAACCAGATGACGAACACGACCATGACCGCGACGATGGCCAGACTCGACATTCCCCACCACAGGCCGATGGATCGGTTCGCCGCGTCGGGGTCGGCGGACAGCCATCCGCCGTGCAGGGTTTCGTCGACCAGGTTGGCCCGATGGAAGAGCGCGATCGCCGCGAGCATGGACAGTACGGCGGTGACGCCGAGCAGGACATACAGTGCGATGGCCAGTCCGCGCAGGGACCGGAAGACCGGCGCGTACCAGCCCGCCGGCGGCGTAGCGGCCGGGCCGAAACGGGCGAAGCGCAGGTCCGTGGACGACGTCGCGTCGGCGGACGGGGCGTACTCCTGGTGACCGCAGTTGGTATAGCGGTCCGGCAGTGTCGATCGGGCGCCACAGCTTGCACACAACACGAGTTCGGATCATCCCTCGTCGATGGTCGATACCGGCCATGCGGGTCGATGGGGCGGCGAGGTCACGGTCGGCGACCGTCCTCGTATAGCCCACATGGCGTAAGCGGCATCATGCCGTGCGTTATCCCCGCGCGTCACGCGTGAGACGAGGGCGTGACGCAAGTCCAAGCCGCCGGGCCAGGCGCCTTGGTGCGGGGGCGTCACCGCTTCGTGACCCCGGGTGTCCCGTGCTGCCGGTGGCCCGTATCCGGCGGGCCCGGGCGGCGCATGAGGCCGGCGGCCGCGGCCCCTGGCCTTTGGCGTGTGGTCTCCCACGTCCGCGGCGCCGCCGACGGGGTATCGCGTGGGGCGTCATCGAGCCGCCACAGCCGGCATTCGTCCGCGGCGCTGTCGGCCGGGAGGGCGGAATCTCGGAGGCGGCCTCGACCGCAGGTCGAACCCGATCGTGCCGCTCGGCTCGCATACGTCACGAAGCCCGAACGAGAACATGGCCGCCGTCACGGCTCTCTATCGACCGGCGGCGGCACGAGCGATCAGCCCGCCGCGCGGTACACGGCAGGGCGCACGGAACGGGCGCTTCGGCGAACGAGGGCATGGTCGCGAGGGTCGCCGTGGGCGGCTCCGAGTCAGGACGTGCCGGAGCGGGCGATCCGGAAACCCACGTCGTCGACCCGGTAGGTCGGGTGGCTGCGGCGGCGGGCGGAGGCTCGGCAACTCCAGTGTTCGTCGAACCAACCACCGCCGCGCAGCACCCGGTAACTGCCGTAGACCTCGGCGTCGTAGACGTCCCAGCACCAGTCCCACACATTGCCGAGCATGTCGTAGAGGCCCCACGCGTTGGGCTGCTTGCCCCCTACCTCGTGGATGCGCTCGTCCGAGTTCGCGCGATACCAGGCGATGTCGTCGAGTGGCCCATAGTGCGCTCCGGTCGTACCGGCCCGGCACGCATGTTCCCACTCGGCCTCGGTCGGCAGCCGGTAGCCGTCCGCGGACGTGTCCCACGCGACAGACTCGTCGTCGTCGGCCCCGATGCCGTACGTGCCCTCCGTGCCGTACGCCGGAGTGAACCCGTCACGTCGCGACAGGGCGTTGCAGAACCGCACCGCGTCCCACCAGGAAACACCCTCGACCGGCAGCCGGTCACCGTGCGGGCCGCTCGGCCGCAGACCGGTGATCTCCGCGTACAGCGCCTGAGTGACCGGGAACGCCGCCAATCGGTAGGGCGCGAGTTCGACCGACCAACTGCGCCGGGTCCGCCGGTCGGACAGCGTCACGTGCCCGGCCGGGACGGCGACCATCGCGTATCCCGCGCTCGTGTCCATGATCACGCGATCCTATGACACCGGGTTCGCGGGCGAACGTGTCGCAGGCCTGCTGCGCCCGGGAGTTGCGCCGCGGCCTCCATCGACGGATTCAATCCCGGGGCGACGACCCCGGTCCAGGGTTCGCCGGCCGAGTCGCTGACAGAGAGGTAGCGCCGCGCGGAAAGGTCCGGATGCGCCCCAGAGTGCTGGTGGCGACCACCTGCGTTTCGTCCAGGGTGACTTCGGTGAACGGATCGGACGAGCACCCGGCCGCCCACCATGCGGGTCGGCCCAGGCGCCACCCGCCCCACACCCACGCCCGCCCATTCCGCCCCGCCCCCGTCAGCTCAATTCCAGCCGGTCGATCAGGCCCGCTGCGGTGAAAGCGTCGATCAGGGTGTTGCGGCCCTCGGTGAAGTGGCCCCAACTGTCGAAGTGGACCGGGACGATGCGGCGCGCGCCGAGGATTGCGGCGGCTTCGGCGGCCTGAGTGCTGTCGAGGGTGAGGAGCGCGCCGTCCAAGACAGAGGTGCGGGCCGCGCCGGCGAACAGGACGGCGGTGTCGACCGGGCCGATGCGCGCGGCGATCTTCTCGACCACGGCCAGGGAGGCGTTGTCGCCGCTGACATAGACCGTGGGCAGGTCGGACGCGGTCAGTACGAAGCCGACGACCTCGCCCGTGACCGGTTCGCAGCCCTCGGGGCCGTGCTGGGCGGGAGTGGCCGTCACGGTGACGGTGCCGCCGTCCGGGCGGGGGAGGTCCACCCCCTCCCAGGGACCCAGACCCCGAGCGGTACCGCCGAGCCGGCCCGCGCCGCCGGCGGTGGTCAGGACCAGCGGGATGTCGGCGAGCAGCGCCCGACCGGAGTGGTCGAGGTTGTCAGGGTGTTCGTCGTGCGAGAGCAGGACCACGTCGATGGGGCCGAGTTCGGCCGGGTCGATGGCCGCAGGAGCGGTCTTGGTCAGGATGCGTTCGGCGCCGACGAAGTAGTCGCCGGGCTCGTCGAAGGCGGGGTCGGTGAGGAACCTGAGGCCGCCGAACTCGATCAGGGCGGAGGGGCCGCCGAACACGCGGATGTCGATCTGCTCGTTGGTTGCGCTGCTGCTGCCGGTCACTGCACACCTCACGGATAATGGTCACGTTTTCCGTGAGAAAAGCTAGCCGATACTCACGGAGAACGGCAAGGCTTAACATGAGAGCCATGAAGGAGAACGTGGCCAGCGCCCCTGCTCACCTCGCGCCCGTCGTCCCTCCGCCCGCGCCGGGGGCGGACCGATATCTCGCCCTCGACCTGGCCAACAGCGACCTCGCGCTGCCCGGCGGTCAGGACGTCGACCTGCTGGGCTCACCCGCGTCCGCGAAGGATTGGCTGGTCGAGCGCGAGCTCGCGCCGCCGGACAGTCGGCTGTACAACGTGTGCGCGGGTCGGTTGCGCGCCCTCCGCGACGTCGTGCGAGCGCTGCTCTCGTCCCGGATCGCCGATCTCCCGGCGCCGGCCGCATCGGTACAGGCCATCAACGACGCGCTCACCAGCGCCCCGTCGGCCGCACTCCTCTACTGGGACGAGGCCCGAGGCCCGTACCGCGCCCAGGCACACCCCATCGACCAGATCGTCAACCACGCCATCGCGATCCTCGCCGCGGACGCCGCCGACCTGGTCACCGGCCCGGACGCCGAACGACTGGCCCCTTGCGGCGCCACCCCCTGCCGACGCTTCCTCATCCGCACGCACGCCTCCCGCCAATGGTGCTCGACCCGCTGCGGCGACCGCGTCCGCGCGGCCCGCGCCTACGCACGCCGCACCCAGGCGAAGACGCAATCGCACTGAGAACGCGCGCCGTCCCGAGCGCGTGTCGATGAGCGGGTGACGCCGTGCCACCCCAGGCGGTCGAGCCGATAGGCGACCCGGGCCGATCCCCGGGGTGGCACCGACCGGTGACGTACCGACCAGCCAAACCATGGTCGATTCGCTGGTCCCGGCGGCCGGTGGCGTAGCGCTCGCGGTGCTCGGGGTGAACCTCCGCGAGCGTCTCCGCGATCGCGGCCGAGGGATCGTCGCCGATCAGGGCCACCCGGAGCAACTCGTGGAAGATCGCGGTGCCTTCCCACGCGGCCCGGTCGCCGTGCGTGAGCGCGGCGATCCGGCGGGCGGCGGCCATGGTGGCCGTGCGGCCGTCGGGCGCGAAGTGTCCTTGCACCGGGGGCGCTCGCTGCTGTCGTCTCGTAGCGAACGCCTGTGCTGGATATGACCGGACCCGGCGCGCGAAGTCATCGCTCCGTGGGGGCGGCGCGGTCGACTGCCCCGAGCCGGTGACCGGCCGGGTGCCGGCCCCGGTTCTTTGCGTGGGTGATACCCCGCGTGCGAAGGCGGGACTTCGGGAGAGGAGGTGGCGCACCGGGGAGGCCTACGGTCGAGGCCGAGCACGGCAGCGCCCGCGTGACTGCCGGCGTGCTCGGCGTCGCCATCCTCGCCGCAGTCGCCGTGTCGGCGGCGACCGGGTATCGGCCGATCGGGACGGGGCCCATCGGGCCCGCTCAGTACGCGACGGTGAAGCGGGCGCGGTGGTGCCGCGGCTGCTCCGCCTCGTCGATGAGGGCGACTGCGAGGTCCTCGACGGAGATGGCCGAGACGCCGTCGGGGTCGACGAGGAGTTCGTCGGTGCCGAGTCGGAAGGTACCGGTGCGGGTGCCGGGCTCCAGGTTGGCGGGCGGGCTGAGGTAGGTCCAGTCGATCTCGGTGTCGGTGCGGAAGACGTCGAGCTGGGCGTTGCAGGCCAGGGCGATGCCGCGCCACGCGGTGGGCACGAATCGCGGGTCGTCGACCGCCATGGTGTCGCTCGTGCCCGGCACGGTCAGGCTGCCCGCGCCGCCGACGGTCAGCAGGCGTACCCCCGTGCCGGTGAGCCCGGACAGCAGCGCCTCGGCCGTGTCGGCCAACGCCTGTTCGTTGCCGGGTGCCGGGCGGGTGGCGCTGATCACCAGGTCCTTGCCGGTACTCAGCGCGGCCACGTCCTCGACCCGTGCGGCGTCGCCGACTCGGGCCTCGGCCTCGGGGTGCAGTTCGGGAAAGCGGGCCGCGTCGCGGACCACGGCGGTGACCTCGTGGCCCCGGGAGAGGGCCTCGGAGACGACTCGGCTGCCCACGTTTCCGGCTGCTCCGAACACGGTGATGCGCATGGTGGTGTGCCCCTCTCGGATGGTCGATCGGTGGTTCGATCGAGTGGCTGATCTCTTAGTGCTAAGAGAAATGTATCTCATCGCTAAGGTAATCGAAAGGAGGGGAGTCGATCCGGATCACTCCATCGACTCGGCTAACCTGACGCCGTGGCAGATCACGTCGACCTTGTGCTGGAGCAATGGGGTACGCAGCGCCCCGACCTGGACGCGTCGCCCATGGCGGTACTCGCCCGGCTGTCCCGCGCCGCGCGTCTGGTCGGTGCCGAACTGGCCCGGACCTTCGGCGAACACGGGCTCGACGCCTCGTCGTTCGACGTACTCGCCACGCTGCGCCGGCATCCGTCCCCGCATCGGCTGAGCCCCACCGAGTTGATGCGGGCCTCCATGGTCACCTCGGGCGCCATCACCCAGCGCCTGGATCGCCTGGAGGCGCGCGGCCTGGTGTCCCGCGGTACCAGCGCGTCGGACGGCCGCGGCGTACTGGTCGCACTCACCGACGAGGGCCGCGAACTGATCGACCGGGTGTTGCCCGCGCACCTCGACACCGAACGCCGTGTGCTCGCCGCACTCGGCGTCAAACAGCGGGCGGCCCTCGCCGACGGGCTCCGCACACTCCTGGAATCCCTGGGGGACGGCACGGACTGACGACTCGGTACGCCGGGCGGCTTCCGGGCGTCGCGGGCGGGTACGCCGGCTCGCCGAGTGGGCCCGCCTGGCCCGCGCGGTGCGGCCGGGCCGACCCGCGCGAGCCCTGCGCGGATCGCGAATGGAACGGTCCTCGAACGGATAGCAGCACGCACATGGTTCTTCACACGCGTTCCGTGCAGGTCGCAGCGTCCACCGACCGGGTGTACATGCTCTTGTCCGACACGGACAAGCTTCCCGAATTCTTCCCTCCGGTGACCGCCGTCCGGGCCACCTCGGGCCGCGCGGTGGTGGTGACCGCCGGCGAGTCGGCGCATTCCGTGGCGGCCGAGGTCGACCTGGATCGGGACGGTCCGGGCACCCGGATCGAATGGGTCGTGCGCGGTACGCCCTACAGCGGCATCGTGATCGTCCAGGACGGCCCGGGCGACGTGAACAGCATCGTCACCGTCGTGGTCGACGACGGCCAGGACCCGCTGGACTACGGTGCGGTCGAGCGCGAGCGCCTCCACGACGCGGGCCAGTTCGGCGGCAAGAAGGGTCACGAGGCGTTGCCCGTGGACGCGCTCACCCGCCACCGCCAGGTTGGCGCGGACGCCGACCTGGCCATCGGCGACATCCTGGAACACGGCCTCGACCACCTCCGCGCCTACGTCGAGACGGGTCGACGGCAGGGTTGAATCCGACCCGTGCGCACCCAGACCGACCCGGCCCACGCCGACCGTCGCTCGGGGTGCGCTCACATTTCGGCGCGGTGGCCGGCCGGTCCGGGCCGGTTGGGTGGCCCGCGCTCCGTGCGCAACGCCTTTGACATGCGGGGTCGTTGGCCGCCGCCCGCGCCGGTGCAACTTCCGGCAGCTGTAGCTGTACGACCTGAGATCGCGTCCTGATCCGCGACTGTCGATTCGCGCCCGGGATCGCGCACGCGGCGCTGCTGTGCAGCCGGGGCGATTCTCCCTCCGGACGAAGGCCGGCGGCGACCTGAACGGCTGAGCACCCACCGACCCGACCACCAACCCCGAGCGCGCCACGACCCGGCCGGCAGCCCACCGCCCCGCATCAACATCCGCGCGCGGTGCTCGCGGTACTCGCCGCGTCCGACGAGTCCGCCCTGGCCCGCACGAGCGATGGTGCCGAGCGGGCCGAGCTGCTCGCCGAGGACCCGCCGGCCGCCGACCTCGCCGCGCTGGGCGAGCAGGCACGCGAGGCGGTGGCGGAGGGCATGCGAGATCTCGCCGAGGCCGGCCGAGAGCCCCGTTCGCCCCCGCCGTTCGCCCCTGCCGACCGCTCGCCCCGCCGAATCGGCCGTCTCGCCGGCCGTTTGCCCCGCCAACAGCTCGCTCGTTCGCTTGCGGGCCGCGCCGGGGCTCTGGGGTGGTTCCTCGCTCGGGGGGTTCTTGACGGAGTCTTGACACCGCCTAATGGCGGGCCTAATTTGCTCTCACTCTGAAATATTTTCACTCTGAGAGGTGCACATGGCGGAGACGGCCGATGCCCGATGGGCCAACCGCTCCAGCCTGCTCGCGGTGCTGTTGGCCGGTGGGCAGCACAGCCGCGCCGGTCTCACCCAGCAGACCGGGCTCAGTGCGGCCACCGTTTCGCGCGTGGTCGAGGGGTTGCTCGACGAGGGCCTGGTTCGTGAGGGTGCCGTCCTGCAGACCGGGAGGCGCGGGCGGCAGGGCGTGGTGATCGAGGTGGCCGCCGAGCGCGGGGTCGCGGTCGGGGTCGACCTCGGTGGCACCACCTGTCGATTCCTGGCCACCGACCTGCTGGGCCACTCGCCGCGCTACCGCGAGGAGCCCACCCCCCGACACCTGGCGGCCGACGACCTCGCGGACTGGCTCGCCGAGCGGGTCCGCGCGCTGTATGCCGACGCGGCCGCGCCCGATGTGCTGCGCGCGGGCGTGATAGGTCTGCCCGGCGCGGTCGCGGCCGACGGGTTGGGCGTGCGCGGCGCGACCAACCTCCCGCAGATCGAGGGCGACCTGTTCACCCGCCGGGTGCGCCGCGCGCTGGAGGGCACCGTCGCCTTCGGCAACGACGCGGATCTGGCCCTGGAGGGCGAGTTGCGGCACGGCGCCGCCCGCACCGCCGACACCGCCGTGATGTTCACCGTCGGCGCCGGCTTCGGCGCCGGTGTGGCCGTGAACCGGCACGTGCGGGGCGGACCGACCGGCCTGGTAGGCGAGTTCGGCTTTCTGCCGGTGGACTCCGACGACCACACCGTGGAGGAACTGGTCGGCGCCGAGGGCCTGATGCGGGCCGCTCGCGAAGCCGGTCTGGACGTGGCCACCGCCGCCGACCTGTTCGTCGACTCCTCGCCGGCGGCCCGGGCCGTGATCGACCGGTTCGAGCGCGCGCTCGGCGTGGCGTTGATCGCGGTGACGATCGCCTACGAACCCGAACTGGTCGTTCTCGGCGGCCGGGTCTCGGCCTCGATCGACGCCGCGATGACCACTCGCTTGCGCGAACGGGTGCGCCGACGATTGCCCGCGTGCCCCGAACTCGTGCACTCCGAACTGGCCGATCTCGCAGGCGCGTTGGGCGCGGTCTCGCGCGGCCTGACCGCACTGCGGGTCCGCTTCGACGTCGCGGCGGATGCGGCGGCGGCGGTCCGGGCCGACCTGGAACTGCCCACACTGCTCGCACCGGCGGGCACCCGCTGACGGACCACCCGCCCACCCCGGGCGGAGCGCCGCGGCGAACCCACGAACCGCGGCGAATCCCGAATCGCAGCGAACCACGGACTGCGGCACCCACGGACCGCGCCAACCCACGGACCGCGCCAAACCCGCCAACCGTGGTCACCCCACCAATCGCGCCTCCAGCGGCCGCGCCCAACCCGCCAACCGCAACGACCCCCACGCCTCGCACCCACCACAGTCGTCGAAGCGCACCCACCCGGGTCGTCGAATCGTCCCCCTCCGACACCGGCCGGCCACCGGCACCTCCGCAGCCGACCGACCCTTCGCTCCCGTCAAAGGCACATCGGGCCGCCGCACCAGGCGGCCCGCGCACCCTCAGGGGTCCGTCCCACCCCACCGAAACGCCTGGAGTACCACCAATGTCCACCCCACTGCCGTCGAAAGGCGGGTCCCTCCGCCGGAACACGCTGTCCGTGTTCGGTGCCGTCGCCATGTGTATGGCCTTCATGGGCCCGGCCACCAGCGTCGCGTTCAACACGCCTCCCGCCGCGGCGGGAGCCGGGTACGCGCTGCCCCTCGCCATCGTGCTGGCCATGGTGGCCAGCCTCCTGGTCGCCAACACGATCGCCGCGTTCGCCCGCAAACTGCCTGCGGCCGGCTTCGCCTACACCTACAACAGCCACGGCTTCGGCAAGTCCGGCGGCTTCCTCTCCGGGTGGTTGTTGCTGCTCACCTACGGCATGGTCGGGCCGATGTTGTTCGCCGCGCTCGGCGGCTACAGCCACGACTTCCTGGACAGCCAGTTCGACGTCCGGGTGCCGTGGCAGGTGATGTCGCTGGCGTTCGCCGCCGTGGTATGGGGCGTCAACTCGCTCGGCGTGTCCAGTTCGGCCAAGACCGCGTTGATCTTCCTGGTCCTGGAGGTCGGCGTACTGCTCGGCCTGGCCGGGGTGATCCTCGGCGATGGCGGCGACTCGGGTTTGGCGGTGGCGCCGTTCGATCCGGCCAATTCCATCGACGGCTTCAGCGGCCTGGGCACCGGCATGTTGTGGGGCATCCTGATGTTCATCGGCTTCGAGTCGGTGGCCACCCTGGGTGAGGAGGCGCGCGGTGCCAAGCGCAGCATTCCGCTCGCGCTGTTCACCGCGGTCGCGGTGATCGGCACGTTCTATGTGCTGATGGCGTACTCGACCTCGATCGGCTTCGGCTCCGCGCACGGCTCCCAACTGGCCGAGGACGCCGCGCCGTTGACCACCCTGGTGGATCGCTACTGGGGTGTCACCTGGATCCTCGCGCTGACCGTGATCGTCAGCCAATTCGCCAACGTCGTCTCCGGCTCGAACGCGGCCGTGCGGGTGCTGTTCTCGATGGGCCGCGAGGGCGTGCTCCCGCGCTTCCTGGGCCGGACCAACGAACGCCACGTGCCGCAGTCGGCGATCACCGCCTACCTGGGCTTCTCGCTCGTCTTCGCGCTGGTACTGGGCAGCGGCTTCGGCGGCGACCTGGGTCCGCTGGGCGTGTACGGGTTCGCGGGCACCATCCTCGGGCTCGGGATGGTGATCATCTACATCCTGATGAGCGTCGCGGTGACCCGGTTCTACCTGCGCGAGCACCGGGGCGAGTTCTCCATGCTGCGACACGGGATCCTGCCCGGCGCGACCGTGCTGCTGATGCTGCTGCCGATATACGGCCAGCTGTGGCCGGTGCCCGATCACCCGAACAACCTCGTGCCGTACGTGATCGTCGGCTGGATGCTGCTGGGCACCGTGTATCTGGTCTGGGCGCACCGCTCGCGTCCGCAGGTGCTGGCCGCGATGGGTCGCGTGTTCGAGGACGAACCGGACGCCGGCGAGGCGGCCGCGGAGCCGGGGGAGGGGGCGATACCCGTGTCGGTCGCCCGGACCTGATCCGCGCCGGAAACGTTCGACGGCCTCGACGTCCGACGACCTTCCGACATCTGCTCGCCGGCCCGCTCCGTCCGGGCGTCCGCCCCGCCCGCCCCGTCCGCTCGTCTCAAAGGAGAGTCTCCCGATGTTCCTCGACCGACTCCTCGCCCACAACCGCCCGCTGATCGAGGCCGTCGTGACGGCTCATCAGGAGGGTCGCCTGCTTGCCAACACGTACGTGGCGGACCTGGACACGGTGGCACGCAACGCCGCCACGATCGCCGAGGCCGCGCGCTCGCGAGGACTGTCCACGTACGTGATGGCCAAGCAGTACGGGCGCAATCCCGACGTCACACGCACCGCGATCGAGGCGGGGCTCGGCCCGGTGGTCGCGGTGGACACCGCGTGCGTGTCGGCCGCGGTCCGGCACGGCCTGCCGGTCGGGCATGTCGGGCACCTGGTGCAGCCGCATCGGGGCAGCGAGGACTTCGTGGTCGGCGCCGACCCCGAGGTGGTCACCGTGTTCTCGGTGGACGCGGCGCGGCGAATCGGCGCGGCGGCGGCACGGCGCGGCGGCCCTCCCGTGTCGGTGCTGCTGCGCGTGCACGGTGACGGGGACCGGTTCTACTTCGGCCACGGCGGGGGGTTCCCGGCCGCCGACGTGGTGGCCGCCGCGCGCGAGGTCGACGCGGTGGAGGGCGTAGCGGTGCACGGCGTGACCACGTTTCCGTGCCTGCTCGCCGACCCGGAGCAGCGGCGGATCACGGGCACGCCCAACCTGGCCACGGTCGTCGCGGCTGCCGAGCGGCTGCGCGCGGCCGGGTTCGCCATCCGTCAGGTGAACGCGCCCGGGACCACGTCGGCGCGTTCGCTGACGATCGCCGCCGACGCGGGCGCCACGCATGTCGAGCCGGGCAACGCGATCCACGGGACGACTCCGCTGCACGTGTTCTCCGAGGAGGCGCCGGAGCAGCCGGCGATCGTGTACGTGACCGAGGTGTCGCACGTGGACGGCGACGACGCGTACGCGTTCGCCGCCGGGCACTACGTCGACAAGGTACTGGGCGAGTTCCGACTCACCGCGCTGGTGGGCCGGGACCCGGCGACCGCGGTCGAGCGGGTGGTGCGGGTGGATACCGCTCCGGACGGGGCGATCCACTACTACACGGTGCTTCGGGACGCGCGCCGGCTGGGGATCGGGCCGGGCGACACGGTGGTGATGTGCTTCCGGCCGCAGGCGTTCGTGACGCGTGGGCGGACGCAGTCGGTGGCCGGGTTGCACGGGGCCGGGCGGGAGGGTGCCGCCGCGGGTGCGGTGGTGTGGGGCGAGCGGTACGACGCGGAGGCGCGGGTGGTGGGTGATCCGTCCTGACCGGGCCGATGCGACGGCCACTGCCTCATTACCCCTGCCATGTGCGATTGCCCGACTCGAGGATTGTGACGATCGTGTTCGACTCCGCTGACCTGGTCGACCCGCCGCTGCCGCGCGACTCCCTCGGGATAGTCGCGCTCGACATCGGCGGCACCAAGACGGCCATGGCCGCCCTCGATGCGGCCGGTACGGTGCTCGCGGAGCGCCGGGTGGCCACCCGCGAGCCGGGCGAGGACATGGCGCATGCGCTGGATCGGCTGCTGCGGCTGGCCCGGGAGCAGGTCGCGGCGGTGACCCGGGGCGGGCGGCGCGAGATCGTGGCGGTGGGCCTGGTCTGTCCCGGCACGGTGACCTCGGCCGGGGTGGAGCTGTCGCCGAACCTGCCCGGGATCGAAAACGTGGACGTACTCGGCCTGGCGCGCGAGGCGTTCGGGTCGGTGCCGGTGGTGGTGGCCAACGACGTCAAGGCGGCGGGGTTGGCCGAGTTGCGCTCGGGCGCACTGGTTGCCGCCGATCCGGGGCTTTTCGTCAATCTGGGTACGGGAGTTGCCGCCGCGCTCACGGTCGGCGGCCGGGTCGTGGGCGGCGCGCGGGGTGTGGCCGGCGAGATCGGCTACTCGCTGGTGCCGGGTCGGCCCGACGAGCCGGACCTGGAATCGTTGATCGGTGGCGGCCCGCTCACGGCCCGTACGCAGTCCCTGTACGCACTCGCCGGCAACGGCCTGCCGCCGGACGCGGCGGCGATCCTGACCTCCACCGACCCGCGCCTGCGGGCCATCGCCGATCATGCCCTCGATGTGCTGGCGGGCCACGTTCTCAACCTGTATCTGGCGCTGGATCCGACGCGGATTGCGCTGGGCGGCGGGCTGATGGCCGTGTCCGAGCGGGTGCTCGATGTCCTGCGGAGTTTCCTCGCGAAGCACACTCCGGGCACGGCCGATCCGGGCGAGGTGATCGTGGCGGCGCGTTACATCCACGACGGGGCGCTGCGGGGCGCTGCCGCGCTGGCGTGGGACGTGGCGGGGGGTGAGCGGCCGGGGTGGGCGTTGCTGACGTGAAGGCGCTTGTTCGCTCCGCGGGTGGGGCGGGTTGTGCGCCGAGGCGACTGCCCACGGCCGCAGCCAAAGCCAAAGCCAAAGCCAAAGCCAAAGCCAAAGCCAAAGCCAAAGCCAAAGCCATGGCCGCAGCCACAGCGATAGCCATGGCCACGGTCAAGGTCACGGCCACGGTCAGGTTTGGGTGTTGCGGTTTTGTTTTCGGTCCTTGTTGTTCGAAATCGATCGATGGGATGAACATGACGAACACGGCTTCTCCCGCCGTTCCCGCTCCCGGCGCCGTGATGGCTGCCGAGATGGCCGAACAACCCGACGTATTGCGGCGGTTGGTGGGTCGGCTGCCGGAGCTGGCGGCCGCGATTCGGGATGCGTTGCCGGTGCCGTTGCACGGGTCGGTATTGATCGCGCGTGGGTCTTCGGACAACGCGGCGGCGTTCGGGCGCTACCTGTACGAGTTGGCCTCCGGGCGGCCGGCCGGGCTGGCCGCGCCCAGCCTGGTGACCAGGTACGACGCGCACACCGACTACACCGGCTACCTGGTCACCGCGTTGAGCCAGTCGGGTCGTACGCCCGAGATCGTCACGGCCGTGCGGGCCGCGCGTGAGCGGGGTGCCCGGGTGGTGGCGGTCACCAACGAGGCGGACAGCGTGCTTGCGGCACAGGCGCATGTGCTTGCCGCGACGGATGCGGGTACGGAGATCGCGGTTCCGGCCACGAAGACGGTCACCGCGCAGCTTGTGGCCATGGTCGGGATCGCGCTTGCGCTCGGTCCGTTGCCGTCGACGGTCGCGGATCTTGCGGATCTGGCCGGGCTACCGGACGCGGTGAGTCGGGTACTGGCCGGTGCCGACGCGTGTGAGGCGTTGGCCGCGGACTGGGCGCACCACGATCGCCTGGTGGTGGCGGGACGTGGGCTCGGGGGTGCGGTGGCATTGGAGGGCGCGCTCAAGATTCGGGAGACGTCGGGGGTCTTCGCCGAGGGCATCTCGGTCGCCGATCTGCTGCATGGGCCGATCGCCGCGCTGGGCGACCGGGTACCGGTGTTGCTGATCGACCTGGGCGGCCCGACCGCACCGGACATCGCTGCCCTTCGCGCGCGCCTGGTCGCCGACGGCATACCGCACGCGACGGTGGCGCCCGAACTGGGCGACCTGCGTACGGAATCCGCCCGCGCGATCGCCACCACCGTGCATCTGCAAAATCTCGCCCGCACCTTCGCCCTGCACCGCGGCGCCAATCCGGATGCCCCGATCGGCCTGGCCAAGGTCACTCCGACCACCTGATCGTTCGAGCGCCTCGCCCGGGTCGTGGCCGGTGTGTCGACGCCGGCCACGACAGGGTTCAGCCGGGCCCGGTGTTGCCCGCAGGGGTGGTTCGGCTCGTACGGTGGAGGTATGCGCATTCTGCTTACGTCCGATACGCATCTGCCCCGACGGGCCAAGGTGCTTCCCGAGCGGTTGCTCGCCGAGTTGGCGGCGGTCGATGTGGTGATTCACGCGGGTGACTGGGTCGACGCCGCCGCGCTGGACCTGTTCGAGGCCCGGTCGCGGCGGCTGGTCGGGGTGTACGGCAACAACGACGGGCCGGATCTGCGAAGCCGGTTGCCCGAGGTGGCCCGAGTCGAGCTGGGCGGGGTGCGGTTCGCCGTCGTGCACGAGACCGGTCCGGCGGAGGGTCGGGAACAGCGGTGTGCGGCCCGGTATCCCGATGCGGATGTGCTGGTGTTCGGGCACAGCCACATCCCGTGGGACACCGTGGCCGACTCCGGCCTGCGCCTGCTCAACCCCGGCTCGCCCACCGACCGACGCCGACAGCCGCATCACACGTACATGACGCTGGCCGCCGACGCGGGCGAGGTCGCCGAGGTGGCCCTGCACGACCTGGATTGAGCTCCTGGCCATGTGGTCGGTGAAGTTGCGGAGCCCGAGGGCGGAACCGCGCAGGTGCTCGGGTCGGGACGGTTCCAGGTAGCGCCCAGCACGTCGGGTCTTCCCTTGACGACCAGCACGCTCGCCATCGCGGGGTACGTAGGCGTCGTCACGAACGCTGGTCCGTCACCGTCGAGATGACCCAAGCCGAGAGCGCGGTTTCCGAGGCGTAGGTGGGTCCGTGCGTGTTGCCCTGCCCCACGCGGGCGCGGTGCGCTACGGCGCGGCGCCGGGGTGACACCTCCGCAAGCAATGCGCCGGCTCGGGACAACCGCCGGGGGTTGGCCTGCGCCCGCGAACCGCTCCGGGCCGCGAGAGAGGCCGGTGACCGTTGTCCGCCGGCGAGGCGTTCGCGGTGTGCCTCAGTGACCCACTCGGTGCGTCGCCTCGACCTCGGCCAGGAAGCCGGTGATCGCGGCTTCCCATGCCGCCGGTCGTTCGGCGAACGGCAGGTGGCCCGCGTCCAGTTCGACAACGCGCACGGTGCGCAGGCCGGCTGCGAGGGCGTGGTGGTGGTTCGGTTCGACCAAGCGGTCGCCCGTGGTGGACACGACCAGGACCGGGATATCGATCGTGGCCAGGTCGGCGCGTACGTCCAGGCGCTCGACCAGTTCGGTGTGTTCGGGCGTGCCGGGCGGCGGGGTGTCCGCCGTCGTTCGGAGCAGGCCGGCCAACTCGTCGGCGGAGAGGGCGGCCAGGGCGTCCGGGCTCAGTGCGAGCGGGGTCACGAACGCGGCGAACGTCGCGCGGTCGCCGGATTCGTACAGCCCGCGCCAGACGCGCGCGGCCAGCCGCAGGCGGTGGTCGGCGTGCGCGAACGGTGCGGTGAGGACGAGCGCGGTCACCCGCTCGGGATGCCGGGTCGCGGCGCGGACGGCGACCGCGCCGCCGAGGGAGTAGCCGGAGATCGCGAACGTGTCCAGGCCCTCGGCGACCCCGGCCGCGACCAATTGATCGGCGAGTTCGTCCAGGTCCAGCGGTGCTTCGGCGCGCGGGGTGTCGCCGGTGCCGGGGAAGTCGACGCCGACCACGGTGTGGCCGGATGCCAGGCCGGTCAGGATCGGGCCGTAGTTGGCGGTGATGCCGCCGCCGGCGCCGTGGGCCAGGACCAGGCCGGGGCCGGTGCCCACGACGGTGCGGGCGTAGGTCGGCGTGGGCAGGGTGACGGTGGACATGCGGGCTCCCGACTGGACGAGCAATATGTAGTGGTCGCTATAAATCTCCCTGTAGCAGAGTCTCCCGGGTTTCATAACGAGCGCTATACAATGGACGCATGTCCGGTACCCCAGGCCGCCCGCGCGGCTTCGATCGCGAGGCCGCGCTGGACCGCGCGGTGCTCGAGTTTTGGCAACACGGCTACGAGGCGACCTCGGTGGCCTCGCTGACGGCCGCGATGGGCATCAAGCCGCCCAGCCTGTACGCGGCCTTCGGTGACAAGCGCAAGCTCTTCAGCGAGGCCATTCGGCGCTACGGGGTCACCTACGGTGCGGTCGCCGGTGATGTGATCGCCGCGGCGCCGGACGCGCGCCGGGCGATGGAGAGTTTGCTGTACGCGCTGGCCGACGCGTACACCGAGCCCGGTCACCCGCCGGGCTGCATGGTGATCACCGCGGCGGTCAACTGCACCTCGGCGTCCGAGGAGGTCAAGGCCGAACTGCGCGCGATTCGCGAGGCATCCAAGGCAGTGATGCGCGCGAGGATCGTCGCCGACACGACCGCCGGCCGGCTGCCGGCGGACACCGACGCCGACGGCCTCGCCACCTACTACGCGGCGGTGGTCCAGGGCATGTCCACCCAGGCCGTCGACGGCGTCGACCGCGCGACCCTGGAACGCATCGCCGCGCTCGCCATGCGCTGCTGGCCGCAGGGTACGGCGACGTAGCCCGCGCCTACTCGTCGTGGCGGGCGGTAGGTTCGGTGTTCAGGAGTTCGTATTGCCGTCGAGCTCGGTCGAGTTCCCGCGCTCCTCGTCGGCCAGGTGTTCACGGGCGTCCGGCCAGGTGATCGGCAGGCTCTCGGCCGCCACTTCCCAGAAGGTGAAGGTCGACGTGCGCATGGTCGGGCGCAGCGCCCCCATGATGCCGCGGTGCGGTTCGGTCCGCACGAAGGTGTCCAGTGCCTCGCGGCTCTCCCACGCGGACAGCGTGTAGAAGACGCGCTTCAGCGGTTGGGCGATCAGCGAGGCGCCCACCGCCCCCGGCGCGGACTTCACCTGACGCCAGGCGGCCAGTGACTTGAGGAAGAACTTCGGTACGTCCTTGGCCGAGCGAACCTCGAACCGGGAAGCCATCACGAGCACCCGAGTCCCGGGTATGGCCGGGTTCGGTGTGGTCCAGGGGAGCGTGGGCATCGTAGGGCTCGCTTTCGGAAAGTCGATCATGAGGACGTGGGCAAGACCGAGAGCGTACGCGCTCCCACGCGTTCCGCCCACCGAATTCGCGGACCGATCGCGGACCCGCGCGGGAGCGCCGTCGCCGCACCGTCGGTTCCGTCGCACGGACGCCGGGGTTTGGCTTTTCCTGCGCCGCTATGCCGAGCCTGCCGCCCCCAGCAGGGTTTCCGCGGCCCGGGTTCGGGCGTACCGCACCTCGCGGCCCACGCGGTGGCCGGCGACCAGGCCCGCCGCGCGGTTGTTGATCGGTTTGCCCGCCGGCGCGTGGGTGGACCGCATGCGCCGCCGCCGGGTGATGATGGTCGCCGACCTGGTCCGGGCTGCGCTGATCGGGTCGATCCCGGTGGCCTGGTGGCTGGACGCACTGACCCTGCCCCAGTTGTACGCCGTGGTCCTACTCAACGGCTGCGCGACCTGGCCGGACTGTGCCTGGCCCCGGCCGGGCTGTTGATTCCGCTGATCGATCGTGGTCCGTGGCTGGTGCTCGCCGGCCTCGGCTGGTTCCTGGCCACCGCCAAGATGGGCATGGACAATGTGCTCGGGGTCAGCCTGCGGCAACGTCTGACCCCCGACGCGCTGCTCGGCCGGATGAACGCGACCTTCCGCTGTCTGCTCACCGGAGCCTCCGCGATCGGCGCGGTGGCCGCGGCGCTGATCGGCCAGTACGCCGGTGTGCACACCGCGATGTGGGTCGGCGGCGTGTGCCTGTCGCTGGGCTTCCTCCCGGTCTACTGCTCGCCGGTGCGCACGCTGCGCGTCCTCCCCGAGGGGCCGACCCTGCTGGTGGCTGCCGCACTTCGCCCCGAGGCACCGGCCGCCAAAGGGTAGCCGAGCCGCCGCGACCGACAGGTACGGGCGCGGGGTCGACAAGCCTCGGCGGCAGCGTCACGCTCTTGTCGCGCAGCCGTTCGCACAGTCGTTCGCACAGTGAATCGCGCAATCGCCCTGCCACCCTGCCACCCTGCCGGCGTGCCGGCGTGCCGGCCGACCCTACCGGTTGCGCCGAGCCGGCGACATGATCCATTCGTCTTCTTGTGGGTGTCATGTCTCGGCCACACCGGCGCAACACGCAGCGGCCAGACTGGGGGCATGTCGAAGCTCAGTACACCGGAGATGCCTGTGACCCAAACGAACGACCTGCTCGACCCGAACCCCCGGCACGAACGTGAGCGAGGCATCGCGCTCGTGGCGCACGATCGGTGCAAGCCGGAGATGCTCTCCTGGGCCGGGACCCACCGCGAGACCCTCGCCCGGCACCGCCTGTACGCGACGGGGACCACCGGCGGCATCCTCGCCGACGAACTCGACCTGGAGATCACCCGCTTCCGCAGCGGTCCGCTCGGCGGCGACCAGCAGATCGGGTCGCGGATCGCCGAGGGGGACGTGGACCTGCTGGTTTTCTTCTGGGATCCGCTGAGCCCGCAGCCGCACGAGCCCGACGTGCGCGCGTTGTTGCGACTCGCGGTCCTGGCGGACATTCCGGTGGCCTGCAACCGGGCGACCGCCGACTTCGTGATCACCTCACCGCTGCTGGCGATGGCGGACGACCCGGAGCGCACCGGCTCACCGATGTTCGCACCACTGGCGGCGTAGCGCGCTTTCGCCGCCGGGCCGCGCTCAGGGCCGGGACAGGCCCGTGCGGTGGGCGTAGCGCACCGCGTCGGCTCGATTGCGGGCGTTGATCTTGGCGAAGGCGTTGTTGATGTGCGTCTTCACGGTCGCCTCCCCGATGGACAGTGCGGCGGCGATGCCCGCGTTCTTCAGACCGGCCGCGATCAGTGTCAGCACCTCCACCTCACGATCGGTGAGTCGATCGGGATGCGCGCTAGCCGTCGTGGCCGTCTTGGCCGGCGCTGTCGACTCGGACCCGTCCGTCACGTCGGTCATCCTTTCGAACATTGCCGCAGCCATCGCGGTGATACGGGCCGTTTTAGTTGATTCTGTGCTTTCGGGTGAGTTCGGCAAGATCGCGCCGTACAACCTACCGGCAGCGAGACGGCCATGATCGCGATTCGGCGGCGTCGCGATGTGCGGGCCTGCGTCGGC
Organism: Embleya sp. NPDC005575; assembly: GCF_040605455.1. NCBI lineage: Bacteria > Bacillati > Actinomycetota > Actinomycetes > Kitasatosporales > Streptomycetaceae > Embleya > Embleya sp. NPDC005575. The sequence goes on from NZ_JBEXCV010000032.1 coordinate 59,618, forward strand.
GCGTCGGTGCGTGCCGACGAAGGCGGGCGCGTCGGGTGCGGTCAGCCGGCCGCCGGCGGGGTCGGTTCCCGGCGGGACCAGTGGGTGAGCACCTCGGTGTACGGGTTGGCGGGCAGCCAGGAAATCGCGTCCCGGGCGGCGCGTTCGTAGCTGTCGGCCAAGGCTCGCGCCTCGGCGCCGGCGCCGGTGGTCTCGACCAGCACGCGCATCCGGGCGAGCGCCGTCTCCGGATTGCCCTCGTGCAGGAGGGCATGCCGGATCGCGGCGCGCTGTTCGATGCTGCCGCGTTCGTGGGCAAGCAGCACCGGCAGGGTCGGGCGGTGGTTGCACACGTCGCTGTCGGCGGGCTTGCCCATCGTGGCGGCGGATGCGTCGTCGTACGGGAGCAGGTCGTCGCGGATCTGGAAGGCCAGGCCGACGTGTCGCCCGAACGCGCCGAGCGCCTCCACCGCCGCGTCGGTCCCGCCGCCGAGGATCGCGCCCACCCGGCAGGACGTGGCCAGCAGCGCGCCGGTCTTGCGGCCGGCCATCGAGAGGTAGTCCTCGACCGGGCAGTCCAGGTCGCCGGCGAAGCCGAGTTCGTCGAACACGCCCTGGCACATCGCGTATCCACCCTCGGCCTGCGCCGCCATCGCGCGTGCGATGCGCTCGCCCGGCACGCCGTGACGCGCACACTCGGCGAGCGCGCCGAACCAGGCGAAGTACAGGCTGCTGCCCGCGATGATGGCCCGCTCGGTGCCGTAGGCGACGTGTACCGCGGGCCGGCCTCGCCGCTCCTCGTCGGCGTCGACGATGTCGTCGTGCACCAGGCTGCCGGTGTGCACGCACTCCATGCCGACGGCGGCCGGCAGCGCGTGCTCGACCTCGCCGCCGACCGCGAGCGCGGCGTACATCACCAGCGCGGGCCGCAGCAGCTTGCCGGTCGGCAGCAGCGCGTACCGGTGCACCGCGTCCATGCCGGCGGCGTCCTGCGGCCAGCGTCGGGCGAACTCGGCGGCCAGGACGGTCGGTACGTCCACGATCGGCCGATCGGACAACTCGTATGGGGTGGGCGCGACGGTCGTGTGCGCCCACCCGGTCGATCGACGCTTATGGGCCGTCGAGGAAACCTGCGGTGTCTCGGTCACAGCTTGCCAACCCCCTGTATCGCCCCCGGAGCGCGGCCCCCGGTGCGCCGAAGCGGGCGGGGGCGACGCATGATGCGGACGCTCGCCGGCGCCCGGATCAACCCAACAGACCCCGGCGGGCCGCCGACAGCCGGGTACGGAAGCATGGCTCCGGCGTGCGCTCACCCGAACGGGAATCCGCGCTCCCACACCCCACCATCGCGTGGTTTCGCGCCGGAGTCCTGTGCGACGACATCGGCGGTGAGCACGGTGTCCTCGGCCGTGTCGGCGGTCGGCTCGGTGGATCGGCCGATTCGCGCGCCCGCTTCCGCGTGATCGGTCCTATCGGTCGGGTGGGCCGGTTCCTAGACTCCGCATGGGTTCCGTTGTTCGGTTCGCCGTGACCGTGGGACGTCGATGCCAACCCCACTTGCCGTCCGCACGTCGCGGATGGCCGCGACCCGGGGCGATCGGGCCGTCCGGCACCAGGACGCCGACGGCCGCGACGGTGTGCCGCAGCGGTCGAGGCGCATCCCGACGGCGGGCGGCTTGTGTTGCTCCCGAGGTGGACCGGATCCGGTGGTGGTGGGCATCGCGTTACGCAGGATCGATGGGGGACGAGGTCGAAGGCGATGAGCGCAGGTCGCATGCGGTGGGACGACGCGGGGGACGCGGACGGCGACGTCCGCCCGCGACCGGCGTTGACCCGACCACGCTGGTGGCCGGCCGACGCCGAGCTCGACGCGCCGGCGTACGCACCGACCGAGGCGCGGTTCGCGGGCCCGCCGGCCATGACCGCAGGGGCGTTCGCCCAGGCGGACGGACCACCGCCGATTCCGCTCGCGCCGGGTTTCCAGACGGACGGACCGCCGCCGGCGGTGCTCTCTGCGGCTGCGTCGGGCGAGGCCGCCGGACAACCCCCGTGGTTCTGGTCGGCGTCGGGAGTTCCCGAGACGGGGGCGGAACCCGATCCGGCGATCGGTGCGGAGTGGGCGGCGGCACCGGGTGAACCGAACGCCTACGACTGGAAGTCCGAGCAGCGGCCGCAGTCCCGGGTGCGCGTCGTGGTCGCCGGGGTGCTCCTGGTCACCGGCATCACCGTCGCTGCGGTCCTGCTCACCGGCGGCGACGAGGACACCGCCGCCGACGCTCCGCCGTCCTCGGCGCCGCCGGCGACCGCGAGTGTGATCGCTCCCGAACAATTGGCCGCGTACCAACCCCAGCAGGTGACCAGACGTTCCGCCGACGGACGCATCCAGGTGTCGTGGCAGGCGCCGACACGGACCGACGGGATCGCCGGATACATGGCGATCGCGCAAAGTCCGGCCGGTGCCTACCAGAAGACCGAATTGCCCGGCGCGGGTGAGACGAGCGTCGTCTTCACCGGGCCGCCGGTCAGCGCCGATTCGTGTGTGATCGTGGTGACTCTGATCACCGGAACACCCTCGATGAAGTTGGCTCCCGGCAAGCCCGTGTGCGGACCGTCGGCCATTGGAACGCCCGTCCCCGGGACGCCCGGATCCAGCGTGCGGCCGTCCGATTCGGGCCGTTAGCGCGCAGTCCCGACACCGAGCAGCCCAGTCCCGACCCGTTTCCATCTCGAACCGGTTCCACCCCTCGAACCGGTTCGACTCCGAAGACCAACGCACCAGCTCGACCGAAGGAGCGCACGTGCCCGACCATTTCGTGGTGCCGGCGTGGCCCGTCGTATCGATCGAGTTGTCGATCGACGACACGGTTCACGTCGACGGGGAGCGGATCCCGGTTCCGCCCGGTGCGCACCCGCGTGCGATCGCGTTGGAGAAGGCGGCGGCGACAGCGCGTTCCCTGGGCCGCCCGGTGCGGGCCGAGGCCAAGGAGCCGGACGGCACGATCTTCCCGCTCATCGTCGCGCCGGATGGCAGGGCCAGTGCTTCCGACAGCGCGCTTCCCCCTTCCCCGAAGCGGCGCTCGCTCCCGGGCCGACGCAAGCGCACCTCACCCCCACACGTCGAGCCGAGCCGGGACGCCCGGGAACGGTCGGAACAGCCGTTGGCCGCGGACGGTTCGACCGCGGCTCGGAGCCGGCTCCCGACCGGCGCGGTGGATCCGAGGACACGGGCGACGCCCGACGGGCCGCACGGCGAGGCGCCTTCCGGGCCGTCGGGCGAGCCGTCCGACAGGCAACCACCGAACCCGCCGACCGAAGGCGCCTTCGGCGAGCCGCCGTTCGACCCCGGGCAACACGTCGAGCGGGCATCGACGCGGCAGGCGCCCACCGGTCCGGAAGTCGAACCGGCCGCGCCTGTGCCCTCGTTCGAACCGACGCCGCCCGCGCTCGAACGTGCCGAACCGGCCCCCACCTGGCATTTGCCGCAACCGCCGCCTGCCCGGGTGCCCGCCGACGAGGAACCCCTGGCCTTTCCCGACCCGCCCGCGCGCACGGTGCCCGAGCCGCCGGAGCAGCCGGCTTCCACCCACTCGCCGGCTCCGACCCAGCCCGAGCCGCCCGAGCCCACCCGTCCGCCGGAGCCGACCCGCCCGCCCGAGCCGACCCGCCCGCCGGAGCCCACCGCCCCGCCGGAGCCGACCGCCCTGCCGGAGCCGACCGCCCTGCCGGAGCCGACCGCCCTGCCGGAGCCGACCGCCCCGCCGGAGCCGAGTCCGCCTCCGGTCCTGGTCGAGCCGACCGAGGAACAGCAGCGGATCATCGTGGAGATCGCCCGGGCCGTCCATTCGGGTGCGGACGACCAGGCCCTGGCCATGGCCGCATCCCTGGACGCGTCGGTCGGCCGCGGCGGTGACGAGTACGCCGTGCCGCCCGCGCGCGAGGTGCATGCCTACGTGGCCCTGCTGACCGGTCGACCGGCCCTTGCGGTGAAGCTGTACGCCGACGCGGCCCTGGCCCGGGGCGCCCACCCGCACGACGCGGCCCGGATGATCGAGAACGCGCACCACTGCTGGTTGCGTGTCGAGGAAGTGGAGGCCGCGCACGACCTCGGCTCGGTCGTCCTGCGCGCCTACTCGACGATCCCCACCGACCCCGGACGCGAAGCCGCGCAGGACCGCATACGATCCCTGCGCGCCCGGCTGTCCGAGTCGTAGCGGAGCAACCGACGGCCCGCAGGACTTGCGGGCCGCCGGCGTCCGGGGGACATCCGGTCCGAACCCGGCCGCCGGAGAGGGCGGAGCCCGGATTCAGGTGCAGGGGGTTTCGGGGCCACGCAGACGAATCACCCAGGTCGCCAGTCCGGCGCCGAGCAACAGGGCGAGCGGAAGCCCCAGCCATACGGCGGGACCACCGAAGGCCGCACCCGCGCCGGCCGAGTCCTGATTGCCGCCGGTCGGTTGCGCCGCGGCGCCCGGAGCCGGGTTCCCGCTTGTCGCGATCCTGCCCGGCGAAGTGGTCGACCGGGCGGTCGTCGCGGACAGCGACGGGTCCGGTGTGTACGCCGGTCCGAGTTCCCTGGTGCCGCCGACGGACACGTCGATCGCGAGCGAGCGCCGTTCGCCCTCGCCCTGTACCGCGACCGCGAGGTAATACCACCCCGGCAGCATGTCGGCGACCTCTTGTTGCCGGTCGCTGCGGTTGAGGTAGCGCACGGGCCGCGTGGCGAACGGGTCCGAACGGCCGGCGAAGATGTGCTCGGTGTCGAAGACGGACGCCGACTCGTGGGCCAGTTCCTCGCGCACGGGGTTGTACAGCCGGACCTCCGTCGGGGCGTAACCCCGCCCGCCGCCCACCCGCGCCTGGACGGCCAGGCTCTGGCCCCAGTCCAGGCGGACGCGGTAGAAGGCCCACTCCCCGAACGCGATGTCGTCGGTGAAGTGGCCGGAGCCGGGCAGTGTGCCGGCGTCGGTGAACGACCCGCCGCCCAGCACCGGTACGGGAGAGCCGCCCGGCTCGGTGTAGCGCGCGATCACGGATTCGGCCGGGCCCGTGTCCGCAACGGCCGGTTCCAGGAAGATTCGCAATTCGAGCGGGACCGGCGGCCCGGTGCCCCGCCGGGTCGCCGAGAACACCTGTCGACCCGGCTTGGTGCAACTGCTGTTGCGGCCCGTTGCGGTCGCTCCCCATTTCAGCGACGCCGTAACGACCTTGACCAACGACTGGGACAGCCCGGTGTCCGTCTTGCACGAGGCACCGCGCTCGTCGATCAGTTTCAGGTCGAGCGCCTCCAGGCCCTTCACCCTGCTGACGGTCGTCCCCGATAGGTACACCGTGTACCCCAACGGCACGTCCACCGCGTAGTACTTGACCTCCTTGTCGGCCATCCGGTCCACGTAGTTGCCGGGGGCGAGCGACACCGCGCGGGCGCCATCGGGCGCGCCGGAGACGGGAGTTCCGGCCGGGATGTACGTGCGTGGCTGGCGCCGGCTCGGCCACTCGGGTGCCGATTCCGCCGACGGCCGGTCCCGGGCGCGGCCGTTCGCGTCGGCGGCGTACGCGTGCGGGACCACGCCGAGCAGCGAGACCACGCCCAGGGTGAGCGCCGCCGCACAGGCGGGGAAGGCTCGCTGTTTCATGCCCGGAAATGTAGATCAGGATTGCACTTGCAAACAATAGATTACCGAGGAGTAATGGTCCCCGAAAGGTGTCCGAACCCCTGCGCTAGGGTAACGACGTGCCCACACCGCTAGCCGGCCGTTTCACCCTTGTCGATCCCGTCGGAACCGGTATGTCCGGCACCGTATGGCGGGCGTTCGACCATCGGTTGGGCGGTTACTGCGCCGCCAAACTGGTGCGTCCGGCCGACGCGGGGCTGCTGCTGCGGGTGGTGCGCGAGCAGGGATTCAGGCTGGAGCACCCACACGTTTCGTCGCCCTACACCTGGGTCGCCGACGGCGACGTGCTGATCGCGATGGAGTTGTTCGAGGGCGGGTCGCTCGCTTCGCTGATCCGTGATCACGGCGCACTGCCGCAGGCGTACGCCGGGGCGATTCTCGGCCAACTCCTGGACGCCCTGGAGCATGTGCACGCGGTCGGCCTCGTGCACCGCGACGTCAAGCCGGCGAACGTCCTGCTGGAGGTGACCGGACAGGACCGACCCCGTTGTCTGCTCGGCGACTTCGGCCTGGCCTTGCCTCGCGAAGGCCCCAGGCTCACCGAAGTCGGTCATGTGGTGGGTACTTGGGGCTACCTGCCGCCGGAGGCGTCGACCGGCGCACCGCCGGACGTGCGCCGGGATCTGTACGCGTTGGGCATCCTGGCGTGGCAACTGCTCACCGGGAGCGAGAATCCGCCCGACGAGCCGCCGGCATTTCCCGTCGACGGCGGCGCGTTGTGGGACCTGGTGCGCACGCTGACCGAGCCCGAGCCCGGCGCGCGACCGGTGGACGCCGCGCAGGCGTCGGCTCGCCTTCGGGAGATCGCTCCCGGCTTGGGGCCGGTGACGCCGGCGTCGACCGAGGACGGCGAGCCGATCGAGGTCTTCGACGTGCTGGGCCCGCTGCCGGAGGGCGCCCCGGACGGCCTGGTGCTGCGCGACGTGTCGCGCACTTCGGACACGTGGCAGGAGGCTCGGGGGCCGAGCCCTCGCGGAGCCTCGTCCGCCGCTCGGGTCACCGCGCCCGCGCCGGAGTCGGCATCCTGGCGTCGAATACGTCCTCGATCCCGATCATGAAACTCGGCATGGCCACGGCCCGGCCGCAGCAGGTCGTC
>NZ_JBEXCV010000033.1:0-65167 GCF_040605455.1 Embleya sp. NPDC005575
CGTCGTGTCTTGGTGGGGCTGGTCTTGTTGCGGGTTGTTGTGGTGGTCCGGGGGTTCTGCTGGGGGGGGGGCGGCCCTGCCGGGGGTGTCCTCAAGCGCCGGACGGGCTGGGTTTGGGGGCCCGGGGTGGGGTGGCTTGGTGGTCCGGGCGCTTTGGGCGCCCGGACGGATGGGTTACTCCAGGCCGATGGCGAAGGCGGCTTCGAGGTCGTGGTGGGAGTAGGTGCGGAAGGCGATGTGGGTGGTGGTGGCTTCCACGCCGGGGACCTTGTTGAGGCGGCCCGGGATGACGTCGGCCAGGTCGTCGTGGGCGCGGACGCGCACCATGGCGATCAGGTCGAACTCACCGGTCACCGAGTAGACCTCGCTCACGCCCTCGATCGCGGCGATCGCCGCCGCGATTTCCGGGGTCTGGTCCACACGCGTCTTGACCTGCACGATCGCGGTGATCACGGGTAGTCCTCCGGCTCTCGACGACAAGATGCCCGAGCTTAGTCGGCGTGCGACCCACGCGGGCAGCCGCGGCGGGAGGAAGAACGGGTGCGGTCGACACGCCCGGGTGTCACCCGATCGGAGTGGTTTGCCCCGGCCAAGCCCTGGGCGCCGGCGGTCGGCCCAGCGCGAGCAGGTCGGCCAACTCGTGCCGTCCGCTCTCGTGCATCCGGCCGATGAACGCGCGCAGGACGTGTGCGGTCGCCCTGGCATCGGCCAACGCTCGGTGGGTCGGATCGGTGGGTGCCTCGAAGTACCGCGCGAGTGTGCCCAGGCGCATGTTCGGCACCGTCCCCGGCGGCAGCAGCGCGCGGGCCAGCGCGAGCGTGTCCACCACCTGGAGATCGGGCCACGGCCGATCGCACGCGAGGCCGGCCGCACGCAGAAACCCCACGTCGAAGGGGGCGTTGTGGGCGACCAGGATGGCGTCCTCGGTGAAGCGGGTGAACGCCGGCAGCACCAGGTGCAGCGGCGGCGCGTCGGCCACCAGGTCGTCGGATATCCCGGTCAGGTCGGTGATGAACTCCGGGATCGGGACGCCCGGCGCGACCAGGGTCGCGAACTCGCCCAACCGGTCCGATCCGCGCACGCGGACCGCGGCGATCTCGGTGATCCGCGCCTCCTGCGGATCCAGGCCGGTCGTCTCCAGATCCACGATCGTGAACACCTGTCGTTCCACCTCGTCACGAATCGCTCGGGATCCGTGCATGGTTCGCAACTCGTGGCCCGGGGCGATACTGTCCGGCGGGCGGGAACGCCGCGGCTGGTCGGCCGCCGGCAAGCCCTGATTCGCCGAACCTCGTGACCGGCAATCCCGGTGCGCGGTGCTGCTCATGTACCGGACGGTACGTTTCCGGCCCGACACGGCCGCGCCCAGGTACCTCTCGCCGCCCGGCATCATGGGTGTACGCGGACCGCTCGCGATCCGGCAAAGGCTCGCAAACGCGAACAGGAAGGGAACACGCATGTCGATCCAGGCCCCCACCGAGGACACCCGGTGGCGTTGCTCGCTCTGCGGCAACCTGACCCGGTTCGACGTGACGCGGACCACCAAGGCGGTCGAGTTCACCCACCTCGACCTCGCGGGCGTCGCCCGGGTCGAGGAGCGCGAGATCCTTTCCGACGAGATCGAGTCGGTGCGGTGCCGCTGGTGCAACGCGACCGATTCCGTCGAGCTGGTGGCGCGACCCGACGCGAGCTGAGCGTCGAGACCGTGCGGCGACAATGGGACTGTGCATCGTTTCGGCATCGGGGCGGCCCGGCGTGGCCGTCCCCGGTCCGGAACGCGCCATGATCAAGGCGTCGGCGTCCCGGCAACGGTGACGCGGGGAGGGGCCCCAAGGGAACGGGAAGGACCGGAGGAGCAGTGAGCGGACCGGATACCCGCGCGGACGAGGTCACGCCTGCGCACGCCGCCGAGGCCGCCGAGGCCGCCGAGGCGGTGCCGGCTGCCGAGCCCGACCTCGACCCGCAGTCCCGGACCGAGGCGGGGACCGACCCGCCTGGCGCCCCTGTCGAGCCCGAGGGGTCCGTCGATCACGCGGGCGATTTGGAGTCGGACGGCCCCACCGATCCCGCGGCCCACGCGCACCCGGCCGGACCGAGGGGTGCCGAGGCCGAGGGCGCTACCGTCACCGCGACCGCGACCGCGACCGCGACCGCGACCGCGGCCGGGCCCGAGGCCGCCGCGGCCGACTCCGCGACCGAGTCGATGCCCGAACCCGAGTGCCGGGCCGAGCCCGAGTCCCAGGCCGCGGAACCCATGGCCGCCGTAGCGCCGGAAGCCGAGCCGGAGCCGGAGGCCGCTTCCCGCGGCGCCGAGCCCGGTGCCGCGGCCGACCCGGAGCGGGACGACTCGCAGCCCGCCGAGCCCGAGGTGCTGTCCGGGCCGTTGCCGGAGGCGGTTCGGGTGCGGGTGATCTCGGTGGCCGCCGACGCGCTCGGCACGATGACCGCGGACGAGGTGCCCGGCCCGCTGCGCCGGTTCGCCCGCTTCACCCACCAGCGCCGGGCCAAGTTCGCCGCGACGCCGCTGGCCGCCGCACTGGAGAACGACCCGGTGTTCCGGCAGCGCATAGCGGAGCGCTTCCGCAAGGGCCTGCCGGAGATCTCCGAGGCGCTCGAGGCCGGCAAGGTTCCCGCCGCGGCCGACCCGCTCGACGTGGCCGCCGCCGCGTACCTGCTGCGCCCGCGCGGCTGGGTCCGGCTGATCGAGACCGCCGGCGACGCGGCCAAGGAGGCCGCCGCCGACCGTGCCGAGGCCGAGGCCGCCGAGACGTTGTCCCGCCTGGAGAACGAGGTCGGCGTACTGCGCGCGGCCTCCAAGACCGAGCACGAACGGCTGCGCGCGGAGTTGGAGACGGCCCGCAAGGAGGCCGACCACCTGCGCCGCCAGGTGCGCGGTCTACAGGGCAGCGCCAAGCACGAGGAGAAGGAGGCCCGTCGGGCCCGCTCCGAGCTGGACGCGGTGCGGGTCGAGGCGCAGGCCGCGATCGCCGCCGCGGAGAAGGAGGCCCGCCGGCTGCGCGGTCGGGTCGCCGAGGTCGAATCGGCCCTGGAGGCCAGCCGCCGGGCCGCCCGTGAGGGGCGCAGCATGGAGGACACCCGGGTCCGGCTGCTCCTGGACACCGTCCTGGAGGCCGCCCAGGGGTTGCGCCGCGAACTCGCGCTGCCGCCGGTGGGCATCCGGCCCGCCGACATGGTGGACGCGGTGGTGCCGGGCGCGTCCGGGATAAAGGACATCGCCCAACGGGCGTTGGAGGGCGACGACCCGGCCCTGCTCGACCAACTGCTCGCGCTGCCCCAGGCGCACCTGGTGATCGACGGCTACAACGTGACCAAGACCGGCTATCCCACGCTCGCGCTGAACAAGCAGCGTGACCGGTTGGTCGGCGGTTTGACCGGGCTTGCCGCGCAGACCGGCTGCGAGGTGACCTGCGTGTTCGACGGCGCGCAACTGGACGCGCCGGTGCTGCTGGCTCCCGCGCGCGGGGTGCGGGTGATGTTCAGCAAGCCGGGCGAGACGGCCGACGAGCTGATCCGCCGGCTGGTCCGGGCCGAGCCGCCGGGCCGCCCGGTCGTGGTGGTCTCCACCGACCGCGAGGTGGCCGAGGGCGTGCGCAAGGCCGGCGCTCGACCGGTGCCCTCGACCATGCTGTTGCGCCGGCTCACCCGGGGCTGATCCCGGGCGCACGGGTATATGGGCGCACGGGCACGCTTCGCACCGTGTGTCGGTGCCGCTCCCTACCGTTGACGAGGAAAGTCGACGAAAGGGGAGAAGCCACATGCGCATCGCCTGTCGTACGCACCGAGGCCGTGGGCGCGCCGGCGCCGGCTGCGCGATTCCGGCCTCGATCGGGCCGGCCCTGATCAGCGCTCGATCCATGGACTCCGACATATCACCCGAATTATCGGACGCCTCTCCGTATGCCGACTCCGGGCAGTACGGCGAGCGCGCCGATCACCTCGACTACGCCGAGTTGGACGAGGAAACCCTGACCGCGCTGCGGCTGTTCGCAGCCGAGGGCATGCTGGCCGCGGTAGGTGCACAACTGCGCGAAAGCGGCGAAATGATGAGCGCTCGTTGATCGCACGATTGCAAAAGATGACCTTTTTCAACTGAATTGACGGTGCAAGATATGAAATTCGCGGATTGATTTGAAGCAACCGTGTTTGGGTCACTAGGGTCACCGGTCGAGCGCCCGCGCACTCGACCGTCCGACCCGGACGGCGGGTAGCCGGGCCCGGAGAAGGAGCCCGCCGCCGTGGCGTCCCATCGCAGGCCGAAGAGGGCCGGCAGTACCCGGGCCATCGTGCTGACCGCCGCCGTCGTCACGGCGGTGGCGTTCGTGCCGAACGTCTCGCACGCCGACCCGGCGCCGACCGCGGAGCAGGTGCGGCAGCAGGTGGGCGAGCTGTACCGGCAGGCCGAGGCGACCACCGAGGAGTACAACGGTGTCGCCGAGCGGCAGGCCCGACTGCGCGAGCGGGTGGTCCGTGCCCAGGGGCGGATCGCCGACACGCAGAGCGAGCTGTTGGCTCTGCAGGGCGACATGGGCGCGATGGCCGCGGCTCAGTACCGCGCCGGTGGCATCGACCCCACCCTCGCGCTGCTGATGTCGGAGAATCCGGACGAATACCTGTCCCGCGCCATCACCCTGGACCGGCTGGCCGGCCGGCAGCGGGACGCGGTGGCGCGTGTGCGGTCGACCCGGCGCACGCTGGAGCAGGAGCGCCGCGAGGCCACCGATACGCTCGCCGCCCTGGAGGCCGGGCGTGCGGACCTCGTGGCGGCGAAGGCCGCGGTCGAGACCAGGTTGGCGCGCGCCCGGGAACTGCTGAACACGCTGGACGCGGCGGACCGCGCGGCGTTCCTGGCCGGGGACGGGCCCGCCGAGGCCGGTACCGACCCGAACCGCGCCGCGCGCGACGACACCCGGTCGCCGGTGACCGGCCTCGAAGCGGCGCCCCCGTCGATCGGCGGCCGGGCGGCGATCGCCGTGGCCGCCGCGACGACGGCGCTGGGCAAGCCGTACGTCTGGGGCGCCACCGGACCCGACTCGTTCGACTGCTCCGGTCTGACCGGCTGGGCGTGGCGGCGGGCGGGCGTGGCGCTCCCGCGCACCGCACAGGGGCAGGCCGGCGCGGGCCGGGCGATCCCGCTCGCCGAGATCCGACCGGGTGACCTGGTCTTCTACTACGGCGGAGCCACCCACGTGGGCATCTACGTCGGCGCCGGACGGATCATCCACGCGCCCAAGCCGGGAGCCGGCGTGCGCTACGCGCCGCTGCGGTCGATGCCGGTCGCCAAGGTCGTCCGGCCCTCCTGACCCGCCCAGCCTCCTCGTCGGCACCGGTTCGGGCCGGGCCCGGTCCGGTTCGGGCCGGCCGTTCGTCGTGCCCACGTTACGATCGACCACGTGGATGACCCGAATCGGGCCGCGCGCCGGATCCGCAGCCTGCTGCCCGTCCTGGTCGTGTTGTGCGCACTCGCCCAGCTCGGGGCCGTCCTCGGGGTCACCCGGTTCATCTCGGACACGGTGACCGACGCGCCGTCGCGACCACGCGCCGGTGTCTCCGCCGGTCCCGGCCGGCCCTCGGCGGACGGCGGCGAGCAACACGCCAACGCGCGGCGGATAGCGGTCGGCGCACTCCTGGACCGGCGCTCGACCGCGTTCCTCTCCCGCGACCGCGAGGCGTTCAACGCCACCCTGGACCCGCAGGACGCCGCGTTCCGACAATCCCAGACCGGCGTCTTCGACAACATCGCCGAGGTGCCGTTCGCCGGGTGGGAGTACGAGATCGTCACCCCCGACGCGTTCGAACTCTCCGCCGCGCGCAAGAGCGCACTCGGCGCACCCACCTTCACCGCACAGGTCGACCTGCTCTACCGGATCACCGGACACGATGTGACCCCGGTACGGGTGCCGCAATACCTGACCTTCGTGCTGCGCTCGGGCACGTGGTACCTCGCGGGCGACACCGACGGCACCGCAGCCGGGATGCGCGCCCCCACCCAGGTGTGGGACCTGGGCCCGATCACCGTCGTCCAGGGCACGCACAGCACGGTGCTCGGCATCGGCGCCCGGGCCGCGCTGCGCGAGTTCGCCGACACCGCGGACAAGGCGGTACCCCGGGTCAGCGCGGTCTGGGGGGAGTCCTGGCCCGGACGGACGGTCGTCGTGGTGCCAGGTACCCAGGCGCAGATGGCCCGGCTGCTCGGCGCCGAACCGAGCAAATATCTCAAGATCGCGGCGGTGACCACCGGTGAACGCGGTGCGGCCTCGGATGCGGCCGCCGCCGACCGGGTGATCGTCAACCCGGATGCCTTCCGCGAACTGGGCGACCTGGAACGCCGGGTGGTGTTGGCGCACGAGATCACCCACGTGGCGAGCCGGGCGTTCACCCGGGCCTGGACGCCGACCTGGCTGTCCGAGGGCTTCGCGGACTACATCGGCTACCTCGATTCGGCGCAGACGATGCGCACGGCCGCCCCCGAGCTGCGTCGGGACGTGAAGGCGGGCAAGATGCCCACGCAGCTGCCGGCCGACCCGAGCTTCGAGACCACGCAGGAAGACCTGCCCCAGGCGTACGAGATGGGCTGGCTGGCGTGCAAACTGATCGCCGAGCGGTGGGGTCAGGCCAAGCTGGTCGAGCTGTACCGTACGGTCGGCGCCGAACGGCCGCCCGGCGTGAACGCGCCGGACTCGGCCTCGGCGCTCGCGTCGGCGATGGTGTCCGTCCTGGGCACCAGCCCCGACGCGTTCACCAATATCTGGCTCGACTACCTGCGGACGCAGGCCGGATGACGGGGGCACGGCGGGCATGTCGGTCCAGCGGTTGTTGCTGATCTGTCTGGTGTGCACGGGCGTGGTGCTGCTGGTGGCGGTCGTGGTGACCACGCCGTGGCGGCCGCTGCCCGAGCCGCCCGGCGGCTTCACCCACCCGGATGCGGCCCGGGACTTCACCGCCGCCGAGATCGCCCGGGGCCGCTCGCTGGCCCGGGCCGCCCGGCCGCCCGCGTACCTGTCCATGGCGCTCTCGCTGGTGCTCTCGCTCGTACTCGGGCTCACGCCTGTCGGCGCGCGCATCATCGAGGCGGTTGCTCGGCCCGTGGGCGGCGGGTGGGTGTGGCGGATCCTGCTCGGCGGCCTGGTACTGGCCCTGATCGGCCGGCTGGCGACGCTGCCGTTCGCGGCGCGCTTGGAGGTGGTCCGGCGACGGTACGGGCTGTCGGTGCAGTCGTGGGGGAGCTGGTGGCTGGACCTGGCCAAGAGCTTCGCGATGTCCACCGGGCTGCTGCTGCTGGTCGTGCTCGGGCTGTACGCGCTGATCCGCGCGCTGCCTCGGGCCGGCTGGCTGCTCGCGGCGGGCGCCGGCGCGCTGCTCGTCATGGCGATCTCGTTCCTGTACCCGCTGCTGGTGGAACCGGCCTTCAACAAGTTCCACTCGATGCCGGACGGGCCGCTGCGCACGTCGCTGATGCAGTTGGCCGAGCGGGACGGGGTGCCGGTACGGGACGTGCTGGTGGCGGACGCGTCCCGGCGGACCACGGCGCTCAACGCGTATGTGTCCGGGTTCGGCTCGACCCGGCGGATCGTGGTCTACGACACGACGGTGCGGGACGCGGATCCGCGCGAGGTGGAGCTGATCGCCGCGCACGAGTTGGGGCACGCCAAGCGCAACGACGTGCTGCACGGGACGCTGATCGGCGCGGCGGCGCTCGCGGCCGGCGTGTGCGTGCTGGGCCTGCTGATGACGTGCGCGCCGCTGCTGCGTCGGGCGGGCGCGGACGGTGCGGGCGACCCGCGCTCACTGGCGCTGCTGCTCGCGGTCGTCGCGGTGATCGGCACGGTGGCCGGTCCCGGCGAGATGTTGATCAGCCGCCGCCTGGAGGCCCGCGCCGACGTGCACGCGCTCGACCTGACCCGGGACCCGGACGCGTTCATCCGGATGCAGCACAGTCTGGCGGTGGCCAACCGCTCCAACGTCACCCCGAACCCGATCCTGCAATTCCTGTTCGCATCCCACCCGTCCGCTCCCGAGCGCATCGCGCTCGCGCGGGACTGGGAGAAGCTGCACGGGAAGAGGTAGCTCGGGGCGGGGCAACCGGGAGCTGCGCACGGGCGCCCGGGCCACCGTCCGCCAGGGCCGGACGCGGACAACGGTCACGACCGGTTGTCTGCGACGGCCCGGGGCGCCTCCCGGCGCGCTCCGGGCCGATGTCGTTGTCGCGGCCGTTACCGCGGCGGGCGCATCCAGACTGCGGGGTCCGGGACGAACCGGATGCGGAGGACGCCGTCCCGTAGGCCCGCGCCCTCGATCACGCAGCGGCGCAGCGCAGACGGGAGTTTGAACAGGCGGCGGTTCGGGCCGACCGTGATCACGAGTTCGTCGCCGCGGCGCAGCAGGTCCAGGTCGTCGCGATCGGTGCCCGGCAGTTGCAGCAGCAGCGACAGCCGCTCGCCGTCGCGTTCGATCAGGTGCTCGTCGTCGGTCGTGCCGCCCGGGCCGACCGGGGAGAAGTGGGCCGCCACGTCCGCGAGTTCGGCTGCGCCCAGTGGCTCGGCGGCCAGCGTCGGGATCTGTGCCAACGGCACCCGCGGGAACAGCGCGCACAGCGCGTCCACCGTCTCCCGCGCCACCTCGGCCCGGGACCGCACCGCCGGATCGGGCGAGTCGGCGGCGCCCACCCCGTTCACGATCACGTCCTCGATCCGGTGCCCGTACAGCGCGAGCGCCGACGCGGCCCGCCGCGCCGCCGCCAGCGCGACCGTGCCGGGCCGGACCACCACCCGTACCGTCGTCGTCGGTGCGGCCACCAGCGACCGCAACACCTCCAACTCGCCGGTCACCCGCCGAGCCGTGTCGTAGACCCAGTCCTCGGGCATCGGCACCCCCGCGACCGCGGCCAGCACCGGCCGCAGCGCCCGGGCCGCCTGACGCTCGACCGGCAACAGCCGGTCCAGGTAACGCGCCAACCCCTCCGGCAGCGCCAGCGCCGGCACCGCACGCTCGACGGCGGGCAGGTCGACCACGATCAACTCGTAGCGCCGCGCGTTCACCGCCCGCGCGAGCGCCCGCAGCGCCAGCACATCGCCGGCGCCGGGCAGCACGGTGATCTCCTCGGGATCCAGCGGATCCACCCCGATCACCGCGAGCGCCGCGCCCAACTGGCCCTGGACCAGCAAAAATTCGCGTTCGAACTCGGCCCGCGCGGCGACCCGCTGCACGGTCAGGTCCGGCAGCGCGTCGAACGGATCCGCGCCCACCGGCACGTCCAGGACCGTGTCCACATCCCGCGTGCCGTCGGCCGCGAGGAGCAGCGTGCGTCGGCCGGCCCGTGCCGAGGCCACCGCCGTCGCCGCCGCGACGGTCGTACGTCCGGCTCCCGGGAGGCCGGTGACCAACAGGACTCGCGTCACCGCCGGATCAGCTCTCGACGCGCTTCTTGAGCCCGGTCAGGGCCCGGTCGATGATGACCTTCTCCGCCTTGCGCTTGAGCATGCCCAGCATCGGGATCTTGACATCCACGGTCAGTTCGTAGGTCACGTCGGTGCCGCCGCTGATCGGGCTCAGCGCGTAGCGACCGTCGAGCGCCTTGAGCATCTGGCTGGTCACCAGGGTCCAGCGCACCTCGTGGTCGCCGTCCCACGTGTAACCGAGCACGTGCTCGTCGCTGATCACCCCGGCGTCGAGCTTGAACCGCACACGTACCGCGCGCCCGGTCGCCTCGTCGATCTCGAGGACCTCGGTCTCCTTGACTTCGCCGGTCCACTCGGGATAGCCCTCGAACCCCGCGATGACGGCCATGACCTCGGCCGGCGTGGCGTCGATCGTGATGGTCGAGCTGGTCCGTTCAGCCATCGTGAGGAGTCCTCCGGAAGCTTGCGTAGCCGTTATGGCTGTCCTGCACGGACATCACCGGATGTCCGCGTACAACCGATCCGCTCGAAGGCTATCGTGCCCGACCTGCGCGTACGTGGCACCGGCTCACCAGGTGAGGACGTACGGTTTCCCGGTGGCCTGAAAATGCCCCACGTTGACGCATTCGGTACGTCCGATCCGCATCCGCGCCCGCAGCGGCTGGTGCACGTGACCGAACAGCACCAGGGCGGGTTCGGTCTCGTGGATGGCCCGCAGCACCGCCTCGCTGCCGCGCTCGAACCGGCGGGCCACCACGTCGTAGGTCAAGTCCGGCACGGCGGGCGGGATGTGGCAGCACAACACGTCGACCCGACCGACCGCGGCGACCTTGGCCGCGTACTCCTCGTCGGAGATCTCGTACGGCGTGTGCATCGGCGTGCGCAGCCCGCCGCCGACGAAGCCGAAGGTCCGGCCGCCGATCTCGACGACCTGGCCGTCGAGCACGGTCACCCCCTCGCGCGCGTAGTCCGACCACAGGTCGGGCACGTCGACGTTGCCGTAGGTGACGTAGGTCGGTGTCGGGAAGGCCGCGAAGAGCGCGGCGTACTGCCGGCGCACCGCCTGCTCGATCGCCGCGCGGGCACCACCCGGCACGCCCGCCCACAACGACCCGGAGAACGCCCGGGCCTCGGTGAACCGGCGGGCGTTGCGCAGCGCGAGCAGCCTGCGGGTGTTCTCCACCCCGAACAGATCGGTGAAGATGCCCCGGTCGAGGTCGTGGTAGTCGAGGAAGAGCACCAGGTCGCCCAGGCACACCAGGGCGTCGGCACCGTCGCCCGCGTGGGCGAGTGCCTCGGCAGCGCCGTGGACGTCGCTCACCACGTGGACCCGCATGTCCGTCACTGTACTGACGGCCCGGAACCGAAACCGACGGCGCGTCGGGGTTGCCTCCGTCACACCCGTCCCTCACGACGAATCGATACTCTCGACACGCACCACCGAATCGGGATGGATGGGCCGTCGGTCTGCGGACGGGATCCGCGTCGATCCGGCCGTGGGCTTGTCCGTGGCGTGAGACCGGGCACAGGATCCTCGTGACCTCTGTCCCCCGGACCTACTTGCCAGTAACGTCGGCCCCCGTCAACGACTCGGCAAGACGACCGACGAGCCGCACCGACGAGACCCGCCGAAGAAACAGACCCGAGACGCAGACCGAAGTACAGACAAAGAACAGACCCGTGAGACCGGCCGGCGGGCACGACACGCCGGCGACACGGATCGACACAGACAACGGCAAACGGCAGCGCCGAACCCCGGCGCCGAGACCGCAACGAGGAGCATCAGTGCGCGAGTGCAGCGTCCCGGCCCTGGCCGAGGTTCCCGCCGAGGGCAACCTGACCGACCTCATCAAGCGCAACGCCGCAGAGGCACCGGATGCCCCGGCGCTCGCCCGCAAGGTGGGCGGACGCTGGACCGACGTGACCTCGACCCGGTTCCTGGCCGAGGTGTACGAGGTCGCCAAGGGCCTGATCGCGGCGGGCATCGAGCCCGGCGATCGGATCGGCCTGATGTCGCGCACGCGCTACGAGTGGACGCTGATCGACTTCGCCATCTGGTGTGCCGGCGCGATCTCGGTGCCGGTGTACGAGACCTCCTCGGCCGAGCAGCTCGAGTGGATCCTGTCCGACTCGGGCGCGCGTGCGGTGATCGTGGAGAACGCGGCGCACGAGGGCGCGGTCGAGCGGGCCCGTGACCGGCTGCCCGAGCTCAAGCACGTGTGGCGGATCGACGAGGGCGCCGGCGAGAGCGCGGTGGCCGCGCTCACCGCCGGCGGGCGGGACGTGGCCGACGCCGTGGTCGAGGAGCGCAGTGCGACGCTGCGCGCCGACTCGGTGGCGACCATCATCTACACCTCCGGGACCACCGGGCGGCCCAAGGGCTGCATCCTCACGCACGGCAACTTCCAGGCCGAACTGGGCAATGTGGTCGCGCTGCTGACCCAGCTGTTCATCCCGGAGAAGTCCAGCTGCCTGCTGTTCCTGCCGCTCGCGCACGTGCTCGGCCGGATCCTGGAGATCGGCTGCATCATGGCGCGCGTGCGGGTCGGGCACTGTCCGGACGTCAAGGACCTGACCAAGGAACTCGCGACCTTCCAGCCGACCTTCGTGCTCGCGGTGCCCCGCGTGTTCGAGAAGGTCTACAACGCCGCCTCGGCCAAGGCGCAGGCCGACGGCAAGGGCAGGATCTTCGACATGGCCGCCGAGACGGCGATCGCCTACAGCGAGGGCATGGACGCGGCGAGCATCAGTCTGGGCCTCAGGCTCAAGCACAAGGTGTTCGACAAGCTGGTCTACGGCAAGCTGCGCGCGGCGCTGGGCGGCCAGGCCACCCACGCGATCTCCGGGGGCGCGCCGCTGGGCACCCGGCTGGGACACTTCTTCCGCGGTATCGGCTTCACCGTCCTGGAGGGCTACGGCCTGACCGAGACCTGCGCCGCGCACACGGTCAACCCCGCGGTCGGGATCCGGATCGGCACGGTCGGTCGGCCGGTGCCCGGCTCGGCGGTGCGGATCGCCGAGGACGGCGAGATCCTGGCCAAGGGTCCGAACGTGTTCACCGGCTACTGGAAGAACGACGCGGCCACCGCCGAAGCGTTCGAGGACGGCTGGTTCCGCACCGGCGACATCGGCGTGCTGGACGACGACGGCTTCCTGACCGTGACCGGCCGCAAGAAGGAGATCCTGGTCACCGCGGGCGGCAAGAACATCGCACCGGCCGTGATCGAGGACCGCATCCGCGCCCATTCGCTGATCAGCGAATGCATGGTGGTCGGCGATCGCCGCCCGTTCGTCGGCGCACTGATCACCATCGACCCGGAGGCCTTCCCGACCTGGAAGGAGCAGCACGGCAAGCCCGCCGACGCGACGGTCGCCGACCTCGCCGAGGACCCGGACCTGCTGGCCACCGTCCAGGACGCGATCGACGAGGGCAACAAGGCCGTCTCGCGGGCCGAGGGGGTGCGCAAGTTCCGGGTGCTGACCATCAACTTCACCGAGGAGAGCGGCCACGTGACGCCGTCCCTCAAGCTCAAGCGCAACCTGGTGCTGCGGGACTTCGAGCAGGACATCGAGAAGATCTACGAGGGCTGAGCCGAAAGCCCCGCACGCGAGCCGCGTCCGCGCGGCGCCACAGGCGGGCGCTCACCACCGAGGGCGGCCGGCCCGGGAATCGCCAGGCCGGCCGCCCTCGGCGCGTTGTGCGTCAGCCTGCCCACTCCGGATCCAGCAGTCCGCGCAGCCGCCCCGACAGCAGGTCCCAGCGCCACTCCCGCTCCACCCAGCGCCGCCCCGCCGCGCCCATCCGGGCAGCCTGCGCCGGGTCGGCCAGCAGGCCCGCCACCTTGTCCGCGACGGCGGCCGGCGAGCGACCGTTCACCACGTACCCGGTCTCCCCGTCCAGGACCGCGTCCGGCGCTCCGCCCGAGTCGCCCGCCACCACCGGCCGGCCCACCGCGGACGCCTCCAGGTAGACGATGCCCAGGCCCTCCACGTCCAGCCCCTTGCGCCGGGTCCGGCACGGCATCGCGAACACGTCGCCGGCCTCGTGGTGCGCGGGCAACTCGGCCCACGGCACCGCACCGGTGAACACCACCGAATCGCGCACGCCGACCTCGTCCACCATCGCCTCCAGCCGGTCCCGGTAGGGTCCGGCGCCGACGATCAGCAGCGCCGCGTCGGGCACCCTGCGCCGGATCCTGGGCAGCGCGTGGATCAATACGTCCTGGCCCTTGCGCGGGACCAGGCGCGACACGCACACCACCACCGGCCGATCGCCCAGCCCGTGCCGAGCGCGCACCTCGACCCCGCCCACGTCCGGGCGGAACACCTTCTCGTCCACGCCGGGCGGCAGTTGCACCATCCGCGCGGCGGCGGCCGGAGTGAGTGCGGGCGCGATCTTCCCCCGGGTGTACTCGCCCAGGTAGGTGACGGTGTCCACCCCCTCGCCGATCCGCCGCAACAACCGCCGCGCCCCCGGCAGCACCGCCCAGCCCGCCTCGTGCCCGTGCGTGGTGGCCACCAGCCGCTCGACGCCGACCGCGCGCAGCCGGGGCGCCATCAGGCCCAGCGGCGCCGCCGCGCCGAACCACGCGGTGTCGCAGCCCTCGGCACGGGCGATCTCGCGGGCCCGACGTACCGCACCGGGCGTGGGCACCAGCATCGGAGTGCGGTCGCGCACCACCGGGAAGGGCTGCTCCGCGTCGAACACGGCCATCTCCGCCCGGTCCTTCCACGACGACGTGTAGACCACGACGCCGTCGGCCGGCAGCCGCAGGGCCATGGAGTGCACGAAGGACTGGATCCCACCGGGACGCGGCGGGAAGTCGTTGGTGACGATCAAGGTTTTCATCACGACCGAGGATCCCAGACCGCGACGCGCGGACCCGGCCGATCCGGCGACGCCCCGACCGCCGGTGCCCGCCTCGGTACGATCCGTCGGTGAGCCCTCCCCAGTCGCACCGCATCCGGAACCCGTTTCGGACCCCGTCGAGTGCGCTGTGGACCATCGTGCTCGTCTGGGCGGCGACCCGACTGCTGTTGCTGCTGATGGTCACGGAGGTGCTGCCGAATCCGTGGCCGTTCGTGATGGGCGACGCGCGGTTCATCTACCGCGAGTGGTTCGACGTGCTGCGCTCGGGGACCTTCCCGGTGGACGACGTGCGCTGGCAGTATCCGCCGGGTGCGGCGGGAGTGTTGCTGCTGCCCGGGTTGTTGCCGTTCGACTACGCGACGTCGGTCTACCTGGTGATGATCGTCGCGGACGCACTGGTGCTTTGGCTGCTGGCCCGGACCGTCCCGCGCGGCGCCTCACCGTACGGCGCGGCCCTGTGGGTGGTGGCGGTGCCGCTGCTCGGGCCGATGATCCTGGCGCGCTACGACCTCGCGGTGACCGCGCCGACGGTGGCCGCGCTGCTGTTGATCGGCGGCCGGCGTACCGACCGCAACCGGCTCGCGGGCCTGCTCACGGGTGTGGCGGCGGCGATCAAGGTGTGGCCGGTGCTGATCTTCGTCGGGCTGCGCGGGCGCGGCCGGACGGCCCGGGTGTACGGGTGGACGCTGCTCGGCGGCGCGGTCGTGGTGCTCGGTTTCGCCGCGGCGCTGCCCGGTGCCTTCGCGTTTCTGGGCTACCAGCGCGAACGCGGCATCGAGGTCGAGTCGGTGTTCGCGCTGCCCTTCCACCTCGCCACTTGGTTCGGCTGGAGCGGCCGGGCGCAGGAGAGCTACGGCTCGCTGGAGTTCCACGGCCCGTACGTTTCGGCGGTCGGCCGGCTCAGCCTGGTCGCCGGCGTGCTCGGCTTCGGCTGGCTGCTGCTGTGGCGGGTTCGGGCCCGCCGGTTCACCGGCGCGACGGCGTGCGACGCGGCGCTGTGCGCGTTGCTGATCTTCGTGGTGACCAGCCGGGTGATCAGCCCGCAATACCTGGTGTGGCTGATCGGTCTGGCGGCGGTGTGCCTGACGCGTCGCGACACCACCCAGCGTCCGGTCGCCGTGCTGCTGCTCTGCGCGATGCCGCTGACCCTGCTCGAGTTCCCGGTCTGGTTCGGCGAGTTGCTGGACTCGCAGGTCCATGCGGTGCTGGCGCTCGGGCTGCGCAACGCGCTGCTGGTGACGGCGACGGTGGTGTCGGGTCGGCGGTTGTGGCGGGCGAGTCGGGCCATGGAGGCCGCGGCCGAGGTGCCGGATCGGGCCGCGACAGCCGGTGCCGCACGGCGGCCGGCGGAGACCTCCGTATAGGGGAGCGGGTCGCTCGCGCGAGGCCCGATTTCGCGCCTGGTGGAGGTGAGTGGGTCCGCCGATGGGTGCGGTCGCGCTGCCGGCTTCGGATTGTTCGCGGGAGGTTCTGTTCGCGTTGGGCTGCGAGAGCGCGGAGAATGCGTCGGATGGATCCTGATGAGCGGGTGACGGGTAAGGGTGCGGCCGAGGACGGCGCGGGTGCGTGGGCGGACAGCACGGACGAGGTGCCCACGGCCGGCGGCGCCGAGGACCGGGCACGCACCGAGCGTGATGATGCCGAGCGGGTCGACCCCTGGGCGCGGCTGGGCGAGGAGGCCCGCAAGTTGGCCGAATCGTTGAGCGGGGCCGACAAGGGGGACGAGGCGCCCGCCGCGCGGTTGGCCGAGGAGGCGCGCAGGTTGGCCGAGACGCTCGTGGAGCAGGCCGGCGCGGTGCGCGAGCAGGTCGCGCGCAGGCATCCCGAGGTGGCCGCGCACCTGGCCGCGGCCGGGGCCGAGTTGGCGTCCGCGTACCGGGCCTTCGTGGGCGATCGGGAGCGCCGGTGGGCCGCGAAGCCGGCGGAGACCGAGCGGATTCGGCTCGACGACGAATAGCGGGGAGCGCGCGTCCCGGCGCCGCCGCCCGCCCGTGCGGTCGCTCGCGCGCGGGCATCCCCGCGGTGACCTGCGGGCGTACGGGTGGGGTGGACCCGCGGAAGGGACCAGTACGATCCGTTGCGGGCAATGCACGCGAACGAGCTTGGGACGACATGGGACTCACGATCGGTGTCGACATCGGTGGCACCAAAATCCTCGCGGGCGTGGTCGATGCCGACGGGGTGATCCTCGATCGGCTCAAGATCGCCACCCCCAAGGATGCCGATGGCACCGCGCAGGTGATCGCCGAGGCGGTCGACACCCTGCGGCAGAACCACGTCGTGGAGGCGGTCGGGCTCGGTGCGGCGGGGTTCATCGGCGCGGACCGGTCGACCGTGCTGTTCTCGGCCAACGTCGGCGCGTGGGTGGGCGAACCGCTGCGTGACCGGATGGAGGCGCTGATCGGCCTCCCCGTCGTGGTGGAGAACGACGCCAATGCCGCCGCCTGGGGCGAGGTCCGCTTCGGCGCCGCGGCGGGCCACACGAACGTGATGTGCGTGACCGTCGGCACCGGCATCGGCGGCGCGATCGTGTTCGGCGGCGAGCTGTACCGGGGCGGTGGCGGGATAGCGGGTGAGCCCGGACACATGCGGGTGGTCCCGAACGGCATCGCCTGCCCGTGCGGCAACTACGGCTGTTGGGAGCAGTACGCCAGCGGCAGCGCGCTCACCCGCTACGCCCGCGACCGTGCGGCCGGGATGCCCGAAGCGGCGGAGAAGCTGCTCGCGCTCGGCAACGGCACGCCCGCCGGCGTCCAAGGCCCGCACGTCACCCAGGCCGCGCTGCTCGGCGACCCGGTCGCGCTCGCCGCCTTCCGCGAACTGGGCACGTGGCTCGGCCAGGGCCTGGCCGACCTGTCGGCCGTGCTGGACCCCGCCGCGTTCGTGATCGGCGGCGGCGTCTCGGACGCGGGTGACCTGCTGCTGGTGCCCGCGCTGGAGACCTACCGCAGTGTGCTGCGCCGGGGCCACCGGCTCGGTGCCGAGGTCGTGGTGGCCACTTTGGGCAGCGACGCGGGACTGGTCGGCGCGGCGGACCTGGCCCGGCACTGACCGTCGCGCGGATGTCGTGCGGACAACCACCGCCCGTGCACCGGGCGGGAGTACAGCTGGTCGATCGTGGTTGGGGCCGGCCGGTCCGAACCGGGCAAGGGGGCTCCAGTGACTGTCGGTACCGGTGAGATCCGGGTCATGTCGTACAACGTGCGCTCGTTGCGCGACGATCGGGAAGCCCTCGTCCGCATCGTGCGCCACTGCGCGCCCGATCTGCTCTGCGTCCAGGAGGCGCCGCGGTTCCTGCGGTGGCGGCATGCGGTGGCCCGGTTCGCGCGCGAGTGCGGCCTGGTGGTGATCACCGGCGGGGGCACCGCCTCCGGTCCGCTGCTGCTGGGCGGCCTTCGGGTGCGGGTGCGCCGGGCGCAGGACGTGTTGTTGCCGCGTACGCCCGGGCTGCGTCAGCGCGGCATGGCGACCGCCGTGGTCGAGGTCGGCGGCGCCGAGTTCGCGGTGGCCGGCACCCAACTGGGCCTGGACGCCGCCGAGCGGTTGGTGCAGGCCGAGCTGGTGCTGCGCCGGCTGGCCGGGCTCGGCGTCGAACACCGGGTGCTGGCCGGGGACTTCAACGAATCGGCCGGGCGTCCCGGGTGGGACCGGCTGGCCGGGGAGATGCAGGACGGATTCGCGATCGCGCCCTGGGGTTCGGAGTTCACTTCGCCGCGGCGCGACCCCGGTCGCCGGGTGGACGGCGTGTTCGTGTCCAAGGGCATCGAGGTGCTCGGCTGCGGCGTGCCCGACGACGTTACGGACGCCGACTACACCGCCGCCTCCGACCACCGCCCGGTGCTGGCCACCCTGCGGGTGCCCACCACCTGACGGCGGGTCGAGCGGACCGATCCGGTCGGTCCGGGTCGCGTGAGTCGAGCGGTTCGTCCCGTCAGGGCTGGAAGCTCGCCTTGAAGCCGGCCAACAACTCCTGCGTGGCCTGGTCGTTCCAGACCGCCTCCGGGGTGTCCATGTACAGCGAGTAGCCCCGCCCGGAGGGGACCGTGAAGCCGAGGTTGAGCACATGGTGCCGGGTGCTGCTGCCGTAGGTGAAGTGCCATGCGGCGGCGGGGTAGTCGCGGTAGTCGGCCTTCTCGATGCTCAGCTTCCGGTAGTTCGGGAAACTGTCGCGCACCTGGGGTTCCAGCTCCTTCCAGTCCTCGACCGGATCGGTCGGTGAACTGGCGACGGTGTCCACGTTGAGCTTCAGCGTGCCCTCCGCGTTGGCGAAGAACTCCTGCGAATCCACGGTCTTGACCTTGGTCCACCCCGGGGGCAGACCGATCCGGTAGCCGGAGGTGCCCCCCGTGTAAGAAGTCCAGCCCGCCGGCAGGCCGTTCGAGTCGGCGGCGGGAGGTGGTTGGGTCTGCGGCGCGGTTTGCGCGGGCGGGTCGCTCGGGCCGCTCTTCGGCGGGTCCGCGCTCGGTGGCGGCTGGCTGGGTTGGCCCTGCGCCGGGGCGGTCGCGGAGGTGCTCGGCGAGGCGGAGGAAGTGGCCTGTGCGGCGGGTGAGTCGGTGTTGCCGGTGTTCTTCGCCGTGGGCTTCTTGTCGTCCTCGGGGGCGATCAGGAAGAGGATCAGGCCGATCACGACCCCGAAGACCACCAGGGCCGCGATCGCGGCGGGCAACGGCAGCCACGGGAACGTGCGTGCCGGGCGGTCCTCCCGGACCGGCTCGGCGGGTTTCCCCGGCGGCGGGGCGAGGAGCGCTGCCATCTCCGCCGCGGTCTGCGGTCTTTCGTCGGAATCCGGCTCGATGGCGCGCACGGCGGGTGCCGCCGCGGGTATGGACTCCGCCTCGGGCGCGGGCCGGGGCAGCAGCGGCACCGGCGCGATCGGCACGGCCCGGGTGGCCGCGTTCTCCTCCCGGATCTCGCGCAGCGCGTCGCGCAGCATCGCCTCGGCCTCCGCCGCGTCCGGCCGCTCCTGCGGGTCCCGGGCCAACAGAGCGCGCAGTACCGGGTCGAGCGCGCCCGCGTGCTTGGCCGGCGTCGGATCCTCGCTGACGATCGCGGTCAGCGTGGCCAGCGGTGTCGAGCGCTCGAACGGGGCCTTGCCCTCGACCGCCGCGTACAGCGTCGCGCCGAGCGACCACAGATCCGAAGCGGCCGTCGGATTCAGGCCCTTGGCCCGTTCCGGCGGGATGTACGCCGGCGCGCCGAGCACCACACCCGACTGGGTGACCGACGAGTCGCCCTCGACCACCGCGATGCCGAAGTCGCTGAGCACGGCCCGGTCGTCGAGCGTGATCAGCACGTTGCCGGGTTTGACGTCGCGGTGCAGGATGCCGGCCGCATGCGCGGTGCGCAGCGCGTCGATCATGGTCAGGCCGATCTCGGCGACCCGATCGGCGGCCATCGGGCCGTCCCCGCGAATCACCTCGGCCAGCGAGCGCGAGGGGACCAACTCCATGACGATCCACGGTCGATCGTCCTCCTCGACCACGTCGTAGACGCGGACCACCGAGGGATGGCTCAGCCGGGCGGCGGCGCGGGCCTCGCGGGCGGCGCGCTCGCGCAGCCGGGCCCGCTCGGCGTCGTCCGCCCCCGGCTGCGGCAGCATCTCCTTCACCGCGACCTCGCGGCCCAGGACCTGGTCCCGTGCCCGCCAGACCGCACCCATGCCGCCTCGCCCGAGTCGGTCGGCGAGCAGGTAGCGCCCGCCGATCAGGCGTCCCTCGTTATCCGCGTCCACGCAAGGAAGGTACCCGGACCCGGACCCGGAATGCTGGATGACGTCCCGTCAGAGTCCGCCGTGATCAAGCCGGGTGACGGCGGGTCAGACCACCGCGCCGTCGTCCGGGTCGTCCTCGTCCCGATCTCGCCGCATCCGGGCCACCAGCGCGACGAATCCGCCGGTGAACGCGGCGAACGCGGCGAACGAGGTCCACGGCCCGACCGGGCGGCCGAGCAGCACCGACACGAGCAGGTAGAGCGGACCGCCGACCAGCGCGATCCAGGCGATCTTGGTGGCCGCGTCGGTCTTGGGCAGCGGGGGCGGCGGAGGCGGTACGAAGTGTTCCTCCGGGTCCTCCTCCAACTCGTTCATCACCGGCGGTCCCGGTGGTGCGAGCGAGTAGTCGCGCGGCCCCGCGGCGGCGGGCACCGCGACCTTGAACGACCCGTCTGCCGGCGGTTCGTCGCGTTCCGGGCGCTCGCCGCCCAAGTCCTCGGCCACCGGCCAGCGCGGGATCGGGTCGGCCACGTCCTTGTCGAACGACGCGACGATCTGCGCCCACACCTCGTCGTCACCCGGTCGTTCGGCGGGCGACCGGGGTTCGGCCCGCTCCGCCCGCTCGGCGCCTTCCGCGCGCGGCGGATCCACCTGGGGGATGTCGGCGGGTCCGGCTGCCGCCTCCTTGGCTCGGGAGCGGGGGGAGGACGGCTCGGTCAGCGAGCGCAGGATCGCCCGGGCCCGCGACGTTGCCGCCGCGTCCACCCACAGACGTTCGATCTGTTCGGGCTCCTCGTCCGGATCCCGAGGCTCCAACGTCGAGACGTATGCCGCCACCCCCGCGTCCCGCAGGGCGACCAGCATCACGTCCGCCGCCTCGGGATCGAGGTCGGTCAGGGGCTTGAAGGACTCCGCGTCGAGTCCGTTGCCACGTCCGCGCACCGTTCGTTCAGTCCCTCTCGGCCGTCTCCGGGGCCCGCGCGTCCGGCGCGAGCCGGCGTACGAACTCCAGGCTGGATGCGAAGATCCGTTCCGCGTCGTGATCGAGCGTCGCCACGTGGTAGCTGTCGTTCAGCAGGACGTCGGTGACGTCCGTGGAGGAGATCTTGGCCAGCACCGTCTCGGAGTTGGCCGGTGAGACCACGTGATCGTGCGGACTGTGCAGAAGCAGCACCGGCTGGGTGACCTGTGGCAGGTCGGCGGAGACCACGCGCCAGAAGCGGGACAGCGAATAGGCCGCCTTCACCGGCGTGCGCGGGTAGGCGAGCTCGACCGAGCCCTCCAGGCGGATGTCCGACGCGATGCCGGCCACCGACGGTATGACGTGGCGCAGCACCGGCAGCAACCTGACCTTGGGGTCGTCGGCCTGCACGGACGGGTTGACCAGCACGAGGCCGGCCACCTTGTCGCCGTGCTGCTGGGCCAGCCGCAGCGCCAGTCCGCCACCCATCGACAGACCCATCACGAACACCGTGTCGCAGCGCTCGCGCAACCGGTCGAACGCGCGGTCCACGGTCGCGTACCAGTCCTGCCACGTGGTCAGGTTCATGTCCTGCCAGCAGGTGCCGTGACCGGGCAGCAGCGGCAGTGACACGGACAGACCGGCGGCGGCGAGGTATCGGGCCCACGGCCGCAACGACTGCGGCGTGCCGGTGAAGCCGTGGCACAGCAGGACGCCCACGGACCCGCCGTCGTGGTGGTGGGGCTCGGCACCGGGCAGGATCGACACCAACGGACTCCTTCGGGTGACGGGCTTGGCGGGACGAGCCGACCGGGTGGCCACCACGAAGGTGTGGTGACCGATGGACGACGGCGATACAGGTTCCATAACGGGGTCGGGAGGCGAGTGGTTCCGCCTTCTACTCCCAACACCTGGGCGCTCCGGAATCGTCCCACGGGGGTGCGCGATGCGTACAGCGGCGCGGCGCGGGTCTCGCCCGCCCCGGGACCCCCGCCCACGAGCGATGTCGCGATCGGGCTCCGAACCCGCCGCGGCACCGGTGTCGGCCGGGCCCGACAAGGCCGTACGGGGGTCCCGGCCGGAACGGATGCTCTAGGGTTCGTCCTGTCCCGAGGAGGAGGTCAGGGTTGTTCTACCGGCTGATGAAGATGATCGTCGGCCCCGTATTGAGGCTCTTCTTCCGCCCCTGGGTGGAGGGTGAGGAGCACATCCCGGATCGGGGCCCGGCGATTCTGGCGAGCAACCATCTCTCGTTCTCGGACTCCTTCTTCCTGCCCGTCGTGGTCCCGCGGCGGATCACCTTTTTGGCGAAGTCGGACTACTTCACCGGACGCGGCGTCAAGGGCCGGCTCACCGCCGCGTTCTTCAAGGGCGTCGGCCAACTCCCCGTGGACCGCACCGGCGGACGGGCCAGTGAAGCCGCGCTGAACGCCGGTCTCAAGGTGCTGCACGAGGAGCACCTGTTCGGCATCTATCCCGAGGGCACCCGCTCCCCGGACGGCCGGCTGTACCGGGGCAAGACCGGGATCGCCCGGCTCGCGCTGGAGTCGCACGCGCCGGTGATCCCGGTGGCGATGATCGACACCGAGAAGATCCAGCCGCCCGGCAAGATCGTGCCCAAGGTGATGCGGGTGGGGATCAAGGTCGGCGAGCCGCTGGACTTCTCCCGCTACGAGGGAATGGAGGACGACCGCTTCATCCTGCGCGCGATCACCGACGAGATCATGTACGCGCTGATGGAGTTGTCCGGCCAGGAGTACGTCGACGTGTACGCGGCCGACGCGAAGAAGCGCATCGACGAGGCGCGCAAGCAGGCGGCCAAGGCGGCCGACGAGACGGCGGACGCCGCCGAACCGGACGCCGGCGCCGGGCCCGCGCCGAACGACGAATCGGGCGGTTCCGGCCGACCCGCCGCCTGACCGGGCGCAGCCGGCACATCCTGGGGGTTCACGACGTGGGGGTCGAACAGTCGCTCTGGCGGGCACTCACGGTCTTTCGGGTGCTCGCGCTGTGCTACGCGGTGGTGCGCTTCGCCCAGGTCGCGGACGACTACCGCTATCCGGCCGGCGGGTGGGCCATCATGGCGCTGCTCACCATCTGGACGGCGGCGACCGCGTACGGCTTCCGCAGCCCCACGTTCCGCGCGCCGCCGCTGCTGATCATCGACGTGTGCGTGGCGGTCAGCTGCGTGCTGGCCACCCGCTGGCTGGACGATCCGGAGCGGGTCGCCCAGGGCACCATGACGCTGCCCACCGTGTGGGCCTCGGCGCCGGTGCTGGCCTGCGCGATCAAGGGCGGCTGGCGCACCGGTGCGCCGGCCGCGCTCGCGATCGGCGCCTCCAACGTGGCCGAACGCGGCGCGCTGACCGCCGACAACCAGCACAACACCGTGTTGCTGCTGCTCGCCGGCGGCGCGGTCGGCTATGTGGTGCAGATCGCCCGGGTCAGCGAGCAGGCGCTGGCCCGGGCGCTGCAGCTGGAGGCGGCCACGCGCGAGCGGGAGCGGTTGGCCCGGGACATCCACGACAGCGTGCTCCAGGTGCTCGCCCTGGTCCAGCGCCGCGGGGCCGAGATCGGCGGCGACGCGGCGAGCCTGGGCAAGCTGGCCGGCGAGCAGGAGGTGGCGCTGCGGCAGCTGATCTCGGCGACGCCCGCCCGGGTGGAGTCGGCCGACCTGCCCGGCTCCGGGGAGGACGGCGATCCGGCTCGACAGGATCTGCGGGTGCTTCTGGGCGCCTTCGCCGGGGCGCGGGTGACCGTGTCCGCGCCGGGTACGCCGGTCTTGCTGCCGACCCCGGCGGCGCGCGAGGTGACCGCGGCCGTCGCGGCGGCCCTGGACAATGTGCGCCGGCACGCGGGCGAGCAGGCCAACGCGTGGATCCTGGTGGAGGACGAACCGGACGAGATCGTGGTCAGCGTCCGGGACGACGGCCCGGGGATGGCCCCGGGCCGGCTGGAGGCGGCCCGGGCCCAGGGCCGGTTGGGCGTGGCCCAGTCGATCGAGGGCCGGGTGCGCGATCTCGGCGGCAGCGTGGTGTGGTCGTCGGTGACGGGAGAGGGCACCGAGTTGGAGTTCCGGGTGCCGAGGCAGGGGAGCGGATGAGCGACACGAGTACACCCACACCGACGGCCGAACCGGCCCCGACACCGCTCAAGGTTCTGGTCGTCGACGATCACCCGATGTGGCGCGAGGCGGTGGCCCGCGACCTCGCGGCGGCCGGTTACGACGTGGTCGCCACCGCCGGGGATGGCCCCGAGGCAGTTCGCCGGGCCCGGGCGACCTCGCCGAACGTTGTGATCCTGGACCTGCACCTGCCCAAGCTGCCGGGCGTTGAGGTCGCCCGCGAACTGGTCCGGCACGACCGGTCGGTGCGGATCCTGGTGCTGTCCGCCAGCGGTGAGCAGGAGGACGTGCTGGAGGCGGTCAAGGCGGGTGCGACCGGATACCTGGTCAAGTCGGCGAGCCGCGAGGAACTGGTCGACGCGGTGGGCCGGACCGCGGTCGGGGATCCGGTGTTCACCCCCGGGCTGGCCGGCCTGGTGCTCGGCGAGTTCCGCCGGATGGCCACCGACCCGCCACGCAAGGACGCGGACAAGGGCCCGGCCGCGCCGCGGCTGACCGATCGGGAGACCGAGGTGCTGCGGATGGTCGCCAAAGGCCTGTCCTACAAGCAGATCGCCCAGCGGTTGTTCCTGTCCCACCGCACGGTGCAGAACCACGTGCAGAACACCTTGAACAAGCTGCAACTGCACAACCGGGTGGAACTCGTGCGCTACGCGATCGAGAAGGGCCTGGACGACTAGACGCCCCGCATACGTCCGGCCCGGATCCGGGTCGATCGATCCGATCAAGTCGGGTACCTCGAACGGGTGGTGGGAAGAGTCGAGGTGGCTTCTCGCACCGGTAGCGTGGGCCGCGAATCGTGCCGGACGGAAGAAATCGGAGATTTCGATGCGTGTCGGAGTACTGACCGGCGGCGGCGACTGCCCGGGCCTGAACGCGGTGATCCGGGCGGTCGTCCGCAAGGGCGTCCAGGACTACGGGTACGACTTCATCGGCTTTCGGGACGGCTGGCGGGGGCCGCTCGAGGGCGACACCATGCCGCTGGACGTCAAGGCCGTACGCGGCATCCTGCCGCGCGGCGGAACCATCCTGGGCTCGTCCCGGACCAACCCGATCAAGGTCGACCGCGGCATCGAGCGAATCCGGGAGAACCTGGCCAAGTTCGAGGTGGACGCGCTCGTGGCGATCGGCGGCGAGGACACCCTCGGCGTCGCGACCCGCCTGCACGAGCACGACGTCAAGGTCGTCGGTGTGCCCAAGACCATCGACAACGACCTCAACGCGACCGACTACACCTTCGGATTCGACACCGCGGTCAACATCGCCACCGAGGCGATCGACCGGCTGCACACCACCGCCGAATCGCACCGCCGGGTGCTGATCGTCGAGGTGATGGGCCGGCACGCGGGCTGGATCGCGATCCACTCCGGGATGGCCGGGGGCGCGAACGTGATCCTGATCCCCGAGCAGAACTTCGACGTCGAAGAGGTCTGCGGTTGGGTGGACAGCCGCTTCCGGACCAACTACGCGCCGATCATCGTGGTCGCCGAGGGCGCCATCCCGCTGGCCGGCCAGATGGTCACCAAGGACCGGACGCTGGACGCGTTCGGCCACGTCAAGCTGTCCGGCATCGGCGACTGGCTGGCCTCGGAGATCGAGAAGCGCACCGGCCACGAGGCGCGCACCACCGTGCTCGGCCACGTGCAGCGCGGCGGTACGCCCACCGCGTTCGACCGGTGGCTGGCCACCCGGTTCGGCTTCCACGCGATCGACGCGGTCAACGCGGGCGACTGGGGCAGGATGGTCGCGCTGCGCGGTACGGAGGTGGTGACCGTGCCGCTGGAGGCGGCGACCCGCGAGCTCAAGACCGTGCCGGCCGCCCTGTACGACGAGGCGAAGGTGCTGTTCGGCTGATCCGCGAGCACGGATGACGCCGGGTCAGGCGTCGGGCCCGAGCTCGGTCCCGACGCTCTGCCGGCGGTTCCTGCGCGCGAAGTGCACGACCGTCCCGCCGATGCCGGCCAGCACGACCCAGACCACGACGGTGGCGACGGTGAGCGGGTCGTCATTGTCCTCCTTGCGCTGCTCGGCCGCCGAGTCCGGGGCGGTCGGCGGCAGTTCGGGCCGCAGCCGGGGAGCGCCGGTCGGGGCGCCGGGATTGGGCACGTGGAACACCTGGAAGTCGCTGCGGGAGACGAGTCGGGCCGGTACCTGGCCCGGGAGGCCGCCGCCGGCCAGCACCGCGAGGTCGCCGCCGGCCACCGGGGAGCCGGCCGGGATCGACACCCGGATCGCGATGGTCGCCAACTCACCGGGCGGCAACGGACGTTGCTCGTCCCAGGGCTTCGGCGCCAGGGTCCCGGACAGGTGCGCGCTGCGACCGTTCGCGGGATCGGTGAGCACCTTGAGTTCGACCGGGTTCCAGCCCGGTAGGTAGGTGTCGTACGCCTCGACCACGAGTTGCCCGGGCGTGATCGGTGACTGTCCCGTGGTGAAGATCAACTCCGGTCGCACCCCGGGGATGACCCGGTCGGTGTCGTTGGAGAGGGTGAGCCGGAACTCGGCGGCGCCACCGCCCGCCTGCAACCAGCCGGGCACGCCGGTCAGCGCGAACGTCGCACCGGCGCCCCGCCGCTGGGTCGGCAACACCTTCGCGATGCCGCCCATCCGGTCCGGTGCCGCGTCGGGTACGGACGGGGCGTGGGTCCGGTCGGTGGGCGGCGGACGGGTGGGCAGTCCGCCGTCCGGGCCGAGCAGCATCGTCTCGACGGAGATGCCGTAGCTGGGGTGCGCCTCGCCGTCGGTGACGGGAGCACGGAGTCCGGGATTGACGCCGACCGTCACGAACTGCGCCGGGACGTTCGCCGCGATCGAGAACCGCACCCGGATCTCGACCGACGCGCCCGGTGCCGGACTTGAGGTCTTGCCACGTCCACCGGGGAGCGACAACGGCACAAGGGCGTTCGAATCCAGGGGGGTGAGCGCCCAGGTTCCCCGGGTCGGGTCGAGCATCTCCACCCGGACCTGGTCGGGGGCGATCCGGCGATCCCCGGTGATCGACAACATCGCGGCCATGGGCACCGCGGTCGGCTCCGTGTTGCGCAGCTTCGCGGTGACCTCGACGGGGGTGGCGGGCCGGATCCGGTCCGGCAACCCGGTCAGCTCGACCTGTCGAACCTCCTCCGACCCTTGGTCCGCGGAGGGATCGGGAACCGGCGTGGCGATCGCGAGCGGCGACCCGAACAGCACGAGTAAGGCCGTCGAGGCGAGACAGCGGCGCAGGCGCATGCGGGGTACCCGTCGTAGGAAGGAGCGTGCTCGACCGTTGGTGCGAACGGCCGGAGCCTACCGGGCGGTACGCGCCGGCCCCCACCCATATATGAGGCGCGGGCCGGTCGCCGGTACCCGGCTCAGGAGCCGTGCCGATCGCCCGCGCGGCGCAGTCGGATCACCGGGATGTCCCGCTCGGTTTTGTGCTGATAGCTCTCGTAGGGCGGGAACACCTCGACCAGGTGCGGCCACACCCGCGCCTTCTCCTCGGGGGAGAGCGTCTCCGCGATCGCGGCGAACCGCTCGGTCTCCACGCGGAGTCGCACCTGCGGGTTGGCGGTCAGGTTCAGGTACCACAGCGGGTGGTGGTCCGAGCCGCCGAGCGAGGCCACGATCAGGTAGTCCTCGCCGTCGCGTCCGTAGATCAGCACGCTGCGGTGCCAGACGCCGCTCTTGCGGCCCAGCGTGTCCAGGAGCAGGCACGGCGCGCCCCGCATCGTGATGCCCTTGGTGCCGTCGGACTCCTCGTAGAGCCGGGCCTGGTCGGCAACCCATTTGGTCGGACTGGGGCTTGCGTCGAGCTCGGACATCCGTGCCTCCGGGGGATGAGTTCGGGTGATCCGAGTCACTCTAGTGTCGCCCGGCCGGGCGATCGGGCAGGCCGGGGCGAACACGCGCGGCGGTGCGTCCGGGCCGCGCGCGCCTCGGCCAGCGCGGTCAGGCGGGCGTTCCAGGGGGCCGCGTGGGTGGCCCCGATACCGCGCGCGCACTGGTTGGTGGCGGCGAACACGAAGGTCTCCATGGCCTCTTTGGAGACCGTCCGCCAGCAGGCGAACCGGTCCGCCCACGAGGCCGCCTGTTCGGCGGTGTGTCCCTCGTCCATCAGCCGGCTGGCCACGAGCGTGACCTCGATCCATGCCGGGCCCCGGGCGGGCTGGGCCCAGTCGACCAGGTAGGCCCGGGGGACCCGATCGCCGATCAGCACGTTGTGCGGATGCAGATCGGTGTGCAACAAGCTTTCGCCGCGCAGGAGTTGCAGCTGACGGCTGGTCAACAGCGAGCGCCAGCGCTCCTCGATCCGCGGGAGCGGCAGATCGCGGACGGCGACCCGGCCCAGCCGGCGCAGCGCGTCCGCGACCAGCGGCAGATCCGCGGTGCCGGGCGCGAAGTCGGCGTGCCGGCCGACGATGTGGTCGAATCCCAGGAGTACCCAGTCGTCCAGCCGCACCTCCCAGCGCAGCCGCGGCGACACGGTGCCCACGTGCGGGGCGACCCGGGCCTCCACCCGCTGCTGCGGGACCGCCGGGTGATCGCGCGGGACACCCTTGACGAAGTAGCGGGACCGCTCGGTGGTCACGATGGCGGCGAACTTGCAGTTGAATCCGGCCCACACCGTGGCGACGGCCAGCACGCGTCCCGCACACCGTTCGACCGCGGCGCGCGCGTCCGTGGGCAGTTCGTCCCAGCGGGTGCGCGGCGCCGTATGGAAGTGCGGCGGCGGGAGCGGCGGATCAGCCATCGGCTTCCGGTGGTGACGGTGGCAGCGGGCGCGGCCCGCCGAAGGTCACTCCGCACTTGCGGCAACGTTTGCGACCGCTCCAGTCGACGGGGTCGTGCGGCGGACAATCGGAGCCCACGGGAACCCCCTCCACTGGAACCGGTCAACGAACGGGGTCGAGCATCCTCCGTCGCACCGTGGCGAGCAACGCGATTATGGTCGCACGCCGGTGCGACGCCGGGGCCGGTGCGGGCCGGGCGCCCGGCCCGGCTTCGAGCACCGCGCCCGGGCCGTGCGCCCGGCCGTTTCGGACCGGGCGCGGCGGCGCGTTCGGGAGCGGACCTCACAGTCCGGCGAGCAACTCCCGGACGATGCTCAGGCCGTTGTGGGTGAGCACCGACTCCGGGTGGAACTGCACGCCCGCGAGCCGCATCCGGCTCGACCGCAGCGCGTGCACCCGGCCGCTCTCCGGATCCGCGGCGAACTCGACGTTGGGCACGCCGCCGACCGGCCGCACCGCCGCGAACGCGTTGTAGAAGCCGACCTGCTCCGGCCGGCCGAAGAAGTCGATCCCGACCTGCTTGCCCTGATACGGCCGTGCCTTGCGGATCAGGTCCAGGCCCAGTTCGCGGGCCAGCAGCTGGTGTCCCAGGCAGACCGCGAGCAGCGGCCCACTCGCGTCCAGGCGGGTCCGCAGCAGCGCATCCATCAGCCGGATCTTGCGGTGCGCCGCGTCCCGGGGATCACCCGGTCCCGGGCCGAGCACGACCAGCT
This sequence comes from Embleya sp. NPDC005575, assembly GCF_040605455.1. Classification (NCBI taxonomy): domain Bacteria; kingdom Bacillati; phylum Actinomycetota; class Actinomycetes; order Kitasatosporales; family Streptomycetaceae; genus Embleya; species Embleya sp. NPDC005575. The sequence goes on from NZ_JBEXCV010000033.1 coordinate 29,564, forward strand.
CGGCGGTACGCACCCGCCGCGAGGTGACGTCGTCGTACGAGCGGACCTCCACGTGCAGGCCGAGCGTGCGCAGCACGTGGGCGAGCATCGCGGTGAAGGTGTCCTCACCGTCCACCACGAGCACCTGCCGGCCCGCCAGTTCCGGAGCGCGCAGCGCGCTCTCGTCCCGCGGCCGGAGCCAAAACGGCGCGAGCGCGCTGTTGCGCGCGGCCAACAACGCGCCCACCTCGGGATCGGCGGCGAGCGTCGCGCCCGTGGTGTGTTCGGCGGCGGGCACCACACCGAGCGCGGCCAGTACCCCGGCCGCCTTCGCGTGCGTCTCGGCGACCTCGTGCTCGGGGGTGGAGTGCCGGACCAGGGTGGCGCCCGCGGGCACCCGCAGATCGCCGTCGGGCGTGATGTACGCGGTCCGGATCAGGATCGGCGCGTCCAGCGTGCGCCGGCCCTCGTCGTCGCGCCCGATCAGCGCGAGCACGCCCGAGTAGTAGCCGCGCCCGGTCGGCTCGTGCCGGCGGATCACCCGGCACGCGTTCTCCAGCGGACTCCCGGTCACCGTCGGCGCGAACATGGTGCCGCGCAGCACCGCGGCGACGTCGTGCGAGGTGGTCCCGCGCAGCAGGTACTCGGTGTGGGTGAGGTGGCCCATCGGCTTGAGGAACGGGCCTTCGACCGCGCCGCCGAGGTCGCACACCGCGCTCATCATCTTGAGTTCCTCGTCGACCACCATGAACAGCTCGTCGATCTCCTTGGGATCACGCAAAAACGCCAGCAGTCCCTCGCGCGAGGGCCCCTCGGCCGGATGCCGGTAGGTCCCGCTGATCGGGTTCATCACCACCTCGCCGCCCACCGAGCTGACGTGCCGCTCCGGGCTCGCGCCGACCAGGGTGAGGTCGCCGGTGTGGATCAGATACGTCCAGTAGGCGCCGCTCTCCCGGGTCAGCAGCCGGTGCAGCAGGGTGCCCGCCGAGGCCGGCGTGTACCCCTCGATGTGATCGCGGTAGTCGCGCCGGATGACGAAGTTGGCGCCCTCGCCGGTGCCGATCTCGTCCTGGATCACCCGCTTGACGATGGTGGCGTAGGTCTCGTCGTCCACGTCGAAGCCGCCGCCGCGCAGCGCGACCGGCACCTGCGGCAGCGCCGCCTGCACCTCGTCCAGCGGCAGCCGTAGTTGTGCGGTGACTTTCAGGCAGCGCAGCGGGGTGCCGTCCTCGTGGCACTCGAAGCCGCGCTCGCGGATCTGCGCGTACGGCACCAGGGCGAGCAATTCGTGGCCGGGGCCGCCCTCGGCCGGCAGCGGGAGGTCGGCGAGGTCGCGCACGTCGACGATCTCGCCGGTGAGCAACTCGACCTCGGACGAGTGCTCGCGGCGGATCAGCGCGAAGGGCGGCGGGGTGTCGGAGAACAGCGGGGACAGGGCGTCGGCGGTGCGCATGGGTGCTCCTCGGTCGGGAAGAGACGCCCTCCCGACCGGGCGATCCGCCGGTTGTCACTCTCGTTCGGGGAGGAGGTCCACCCGTCCGGGAAAAACAAAGGGCCGCCCTGCCGGGCGGCCGTCGGATCGTCGAGGTGATCGCGAAGTCAGTGGGCCGCCGCAGGGACGGGCCACCAGGAACTCCGATGGAAGCTGATCGCGATCACGGCCGCACTCTATCGGGCGGGCCGAGTCGGCGTCTCGCTCTCCGGGCGGTGGACTCAATCGGGTTGCCACTCCGCTTAGTCTTGAACGGTGACCCTGAACGACATCGAATCCTGGCGTACCCTCCCGGCGGCCCAACAGCCCGAGTGGCCGGACAACGAGGCCCTGGGCTCCGCCCTCGCGGACCTCCGTTCCTATCCGCCGCTCGTCTTCGCCGGCGAGTGCGACCAGCTTCGTGGTCGGCTCGCGTCGGTGGCGCAGGGCGAAGCGTTCCTGCTCCAGGGCGGCGACTGCGCGGAGACCTTCTCCGGCAACACCGCCGACGCGATCAAGAACAAGCTCAAGACCCTGCTTCAGATGGCCGTCGTGCTGACCTACGCCGCCTCCGTGCCGGTGGTCAAGGTCGGTCGGATGGCCGGGCAGTACTCCAAGCCGCGCTCCAGCGGCATGGAGACCCGCGACGGGGTGACCCTGCCGTCCTACCGGGGCGACGCGGTCAACGAGCTGGCCTTCACCGAGGCCGCGCGCACGCCGGACCCCGAGCGGCTCAAGCGCATGTACCACTCGTCCTCCGCGACGCTGAACCTGGTCCGTGCGTTCACCACGGGCGGCTACGCGGACCTGCGCCAGGTGCACGCCTGGAACCAGGACTTCGTGGCACTGTCGCCCTCGGGCGAGCGCTACGAACGGCTCGCGGCCGAGATCGACGGCGCGATGCGCTTCATGCACGCGTGCGGGACCGACCCCGAGGAATTCCGCACCGTGGAGTTCTACGCCAGCCACGAGGCGCTGATCCTGGACTACGAGGACGCGCTGACCCGGGTGGACTCGCGCACCGGCGACCTGTACGACGTGTCCGGCCACATGGTCTGGATCGGCGAGCGCACCCGGCAGCTGGACGGCGCGCACGTGGAGTTCGCGTCCCGGATCCGCAACCCGATCGGCGTCAAGCTCGGCCCGACCACCTCGCCCGAGGACGCGCTCGCGCTGATCGACAAGCTGGACCCGAACCGCGATCCGGGCCGGTTGACCTTCATCGTGCGCATGGGCGCGGGCAAGGTCCGGGACAACCTCCCGGCTTTGGTGGAGAAGGTGGCCGCGGCCGGTGCGCAGCCGGTGTGGGTCTCCGACCCGATGCACGGCAACACGTTCGAGGCGTCCAGCGGGCACAAGACCCGCCGCTTCGACGACGTCCTGGACGAGGTCAAGGGCTTCTTCGAGGTGCACCGCGCGCTCGGCACCCACCCGGGCGGCATCCACGTCGAACTCACCGGCGACGACGTCACCGAGTGTGTGGGCGGCGGCGACGAGATCTTCGTCGACGACCTGCACCAGCGCTACGAGACGGCGTGCGACCCGCGGCTCAACCGCAGCCAGTCGCTCGACCTCGCGTTCCTGGTCGCGGAGATGTACCGAAAGAGCTGACCCGGCTTCACCGCGATCGCCGAAGGGTGGACCCTCCCGGGGGCCCGCCCTTCGGCGCGTCTGGAATGCTGCCGGTATGACCTTCACGGACCTGCGCAGCGACACCGTCACCAAGCCCGGCCCCGCGATGCGCGCGGCGATGGCCGATGCCGAGGTCGGCGACGACGTATACGCCGAGGACCCGACCGTGCGGGCACTGGAGGAGTACGTCGCCGACCTGTTCGGGCACTCCTTCGCGCTGTTCGCGCCGACCGGGGTGATGGCCAATCAGCTCGCGGTGCGGATGTCCGTGCCGGCGGGCGGTGAACTGGTCCTGGACGCCGACGCGCACATCGTGGCGCACGAGGACGCGGCGGCGGCCTGGCACGGCGGCATCCAGACCCGGACCACGCTCAGCCCGCGCGGCCTGCTGGAGGTCGCCGATCTGGCCCGGCTGATCCGGGTCGGCAACCCGTACACCGTGGGCACCCACATGGTCGCGGTCGAGCAGACGCACAACCGGGGCGGCGGCTCGGTCTATCCGCTGGAGCAGCTGACCGCGATTCGCGACCTGGTGCACGGGCACGACCTGCCGCTGCACTGCGACGGCGCGCGGATCTGGAACGCGCACGTGGCGACCGGCACGCCGCTACGGGCGTATGGGGCGCTGTTCGACACGCTCAGCGTGTGTCTGTCCAAGGGCCTGGGCGCGCCGGCCGGGTCGGTGGTGTTGCTGCCCGCCGAGTGCGAGGCCGAGGCGCGTCGGATGCGGCACCGGATGGGCGGCGGGCTGCGCCAGGCGGGCATCCTGGCGGCGGGCGGGCTGTACGCGCTGAAGCACCACGTCGAGCGGCTGGCCGAGGACCACGAGCACGCGCGGGAGTTGGCCGATCTGCTGCGCGATGCGGGCTTCGCGGTGGTCGACCCGGAGACCAACATCGTGTTGGTCGAGCTGGGGGAGGGGCAGCCGAACGCGGCCGCGGTGGCGGAGCGCTGCCGGGCGGAGGGGGTGCTGGTGTCGGCGTTCGGGCCCCGGCTGATCCGGCTGGTCACCCACATGGATGTGGACGCGGCCGGATGCGAGCGCGCTGCGGCGGCGATCACGCAGGCGGCGAAGGGCTGAGCGAAGGGCACGGTCGGGCGGCGCCGGCTCGGGCGGTGGTGGGCTCAGGCGGCGCTGTGTCGGCGCAGCGGGACCACGTTGTCGGGCACGGCCGAGGCGGCGACGGCGGCCGTGACCTTGGGCATCGGCAGGGCGACCGGTTCGGCGGCGGGGGTGGCGGTGGGAGTGCCGGTGCAGGCGGTCGCGCAGGTCTCGGCCTCGCCGCACAGCTCGCGACGCCGGCGGCGCGACTCGTCGCGGGGCAACATCGCGGTGATGCTCTTGACGCAGCGGCCGCAGTCGGTGCCGGCTCCGCCGCAGGACTGGGCTATCTCACGCATGGTGCGCGCGCCATCGGCTATTCGGTCGTTCACCTGTTTGTCGGTGACACCGAAACACATGCAGACGTACACGGAGAATTTCCCCCCAGCGGCGAGGTCACTTAGGTAAGGGTAACCTCAGCGCTCGCCGGGGGGAATACCGGGTGATCGGTGACACAATCCAGCCGGTTGTCCGGGCTGGAAGCACGGTGTCCGTAGTGTCTGCGGTGTCCGTGCCGTGGGAGTGCCCCGACTCGCCGGTCAGCTCTCGTTCGGCTGCTTGAGCAGGCCCGCGATGTAGAGCTGCTCGCCGACCTCGGAGAGCAGGGCGAGCTGCGTCTCCAGGTAGTCGACGTGCTCTTCCTCGTCGGCCAGGATGTCCTCGAAGATGTTGGCCGAGGTCGCGTCGCCCTTCTCGCGCATCAACGGGATGCCGCGCCGCAGCCGCTCGACGGCCTCCATCTCGACCGCCAGGTCGGCGCGGAACATCTCCTCCAGGTTCTGGCCGATCCGCAGCGCGTTCAGCCGCTGGTAGTTCGGCAGGCCCTCCAGCATCAGGATGCGGTCGGTCAGCCGCTCCGCGTGCTTCATCTCGTCGATGGACTCGTGGCGGGTCCAGGCCGCGAGCTTGATGTAGCCGCGGTGCTCCTGCATCTTCGCGTGCAGGAAGTATTGGTTGATCGCGGTGAGCTCCGCCGTGAGCTGTTCGTTCAGGAGCTCGATGATCTGCGGGTCACTGTGCATCGCGACGCACCTTCCGATGTGGGTGGGACACAGGAGAACTCCGAGTGCGCATGAGGCAGGAGTTTTCTCACGAATCCTGTCACTTTTGGTAGTGCATCCGCCACGAAGGGCAGCCTTGCCTTGCAATGTCGAACATGTACCCGCGCACCGCGCGAGGGCGGTCGGGTTCCGGGACGCCGATCGCGGATCACGCACGGTGACCGCCGAAGGGCCTCGGGCCGGGCAGGGGCGGTCGTGAGTTGGGCGGGGCGTCTGGGACCATGTGAGGTATGGGGCATACGGAAGCGGCACAAGGTGGGACCGAGGCTCCGGACCGCGATCCGCGACTTCCGCCGGGCCAGCGCCTCCAGCGCGGATGGCCCGTTCTGCACTATGGACCGGTCCCGCGGTTCAAGCCCGAGATATGGGACTTTCGCGTCTTCGGCGCGACCGCCTCGGGGGACAAGCACTGCTGGAACTACGACGAGTTCTCGGCGCTGCCGCACGACACCGTCATCGCCGACTTCCACTGCGTGACCAAGTTCAGCATGCTCGGCAACGAGTGGAGCGGGCTGACCATCGCGAAGCTGTTGGAGATCGCCCCGCCCGCCCCCGAGGTCACCCACGCGATGGTGTGGGCGGAGTACGGCTTCAGCTCGAACCTGCGGATGTTCGACTTCGCGAACGACCAGACCATCCTGGCCACCCACCACAACGGCGAGCCGCTGACCGCCGAGCACGGCTTCCCGGTCCGGCTGATCGTGCCGCACCTGTACGCCTGGAAGGGCCCCAAGTGGGTGCGCGGGATCGAGTACATGGTGGCCGACAAGCGCGGCTTCTGGGAGGAGCGGGGCTACCACAACATCGGTGACCCGTGGCAGGAGCAGCGCTACTCGTACCAGGAGGAGAGCGGTGAGGGGCCGGCGCTGACCTGAGCCGCCCCAAACGCCGCGCCCCGGACGTACGAAGGCCCCACCCGAGCGAATCGGAGTGGGGCCTTCGCACGTGCCGCGCCGGAGCGGGACCGCGCCTAGAAGTTCGAGATGAACACCTCGCTGTTGCGCTTGACCATCGAGCCCGCCGCCGGGTCCTGCCTGCCGACGTTGGCCGGGATCAGCGGGATCATCCGGTTGTTCACCCGCAGCCCGGCGGCCTGGAGTGCCCGACCCGCGTCGTCCGGGTTCATCCCGGTCACCGGCGGGACCTGGACCAGGTCCGGGCCCTTGGACAGCACCACGGTGATCTTGGTGCCGAAGGGCACGGTCGCGTTGGTGCCCGGGGTGGACGACATGATCCGGCCGACCGGCACGGTGTCCGAGAACTGCGGGGTCGGATCCGCCTCGACGGTGACCCCGGTCGCGGGCTGGAACCTGGCCTTGGCCTCGTTGATCTCCAGCCCGGTCAGGTCCGGCACCACGGTGTCCGGGCCCCGGCTGATCACGAGGGAGACCACGCTGTCCCGCTGGAGCTGCTCGCCGACGGTCGGCTGGCTGCTCACCACGGTGCCGGGCGGCTTGGGGCTCGCCACCCGTGTCTCGGTGCCCGGCTTCAACGCCGCGTCGACCAGCGCCTTCCTGGCGTCCTCCAGCTTGAGGTTCACCAGGGCCGGCACCACGTGCCGCTCGGGGCCCTTGGACAGCTTGACCTTGACCGTCGAGCCGCTGAGCACGTTCTTGCCGGGAGCCGGGTCGGTGGACATGACCGAGTCCTTGGCGATCGTCTCGCTGAACTCTCCGTCGCCGTCGTAGGCCACCTTGAGGTCGGCCGCCTTGAGTCGCTTCTCCGCCTCGGCCCGGGTCATGTTCAGCACACCCGGTACGTCGGAGTACCGACCCGAGCCGTACCACCACGCGCCGCCACCGATCGCGGCGGCGACCAGCAGCACGATGGCGAGCACGATCATCCCGCGCGAGGGCCCGCGTCGACGCCGCCGGCCCGGCAGCCCGGGCTGCTGCGGATAGCCGCCTCCGGCGGTGCCTGCCGGAGGCGCCTCGGCGGCCGGCGCGTACTCGTGGTGCTCCGCCGGATAGGGGTCGCCGTACGCCCCGCCGCCGTAGCGCGCCTGTTCGTCCTGGGTCGAGTCCACGCTCAGCCCGAGCGGCGCCAGGTGCGGCGGCAACAGCACTTCGCCCGCCCGGAACACGCTCGTGGCGTTGTCGTGGAGCGGCTCGGGCGGCGGCGGCAGTCGCAGCGCCGCGCCGAAGTCCAGTTCCGCGTCCGGCATCGCGTGCCGGGTTCGGCGGACCAGGGTGAGCAGCGTCTCGGCGTCGTTCGGCCGGTGTTCCGGGTCGCGCACGGTTGCCGCGCGCACCAGCGTGTCCAGCGTGTGCGACAGACCCGGCACCGCGAGCGAAGGCGGCGGCACGTCCGCGTGCACGTGCTTGTAGATCACCTCGACGGCGGTCGCACCGTGGTGCGGCTGCCGGCCGGTGAGCATCTCGTAGAGCACCACGCCCGCCGCGTACACGTCCGAGCGCGGGGTGGACTCGCCGCGCTCGACCTGCTCGGGGGCGAGGTAGGCGACGGTGCCGACCAGGACCTTGCCGGTCGCGGCGGTGGCGGTCGTGGTGGTGGCGCGGGCCAGCCCGAAGTCGCCGAGCTTGATCCCGCCGTCGTCGGAGATCAGCACGTTCTCCGGCTTGACGTCGCGGTGCACGAAGCCTGCCCGGTGCGCGGCGGAGAGTGCGGCCAGCATCGGCTCCAGCACCCCGAACGCCTCGCGCGGGGTCATGTTGCCCAGGTCCTGGAGCAGCTCGCGCAGCGTGCGGCCCTCGACGTACTCCATCGCCAGGTACGCGACGGCGCCGTCGGTGCCCTGGTCGAAGACGTTGACCACGTTGGGATGCGACAGCCGCGCCGCGGCCTTCGCCTCCAGGATGAAGCGGCGGGTGAACTCGGGGTCCTGGGCGAGCCCGGCATGCATCACCTTGAGGGCGACGGTGCGGTCGAGTCGGGTGTCGAGAGCCCGGTACACCGTGGCCATGCCACCCGCGGCAACTCGGGCATCGACCCGGTATCGACCGTCGAGCAGCCGCCCGACGAGCGGATCGTTCAAGGTCGTGTCCATGTTCAGGAGTGTAGGGTCCACTGCTTTGTGGACGCCGACGGTCTTCCCCATGGTTCCCCGCCCACAGGCCTGTGTACAGGCTCAGAAGGCGGGATGCTCGGGGCCGGCCTCCAGCATGCCGGCCATCGGTGACGACGCGTGCGCATGGTGCCGCATCGGAATCCGCCCGGCTCGGTACGCCAGCCTGCCGCCGTCCACCGCGTGCCGCATCGCCTCGGCCATCAACTGCGGCGACTGCGCGCGAGTGACCGCCGTCGCCAGCATCACCGCGTCGCAGCCCAGCTCCATCGCGAGCGCCGCGTCGGAGGCGGTGCCCAGACCCGCGTCCAGCACCACCGGGACCTCAGCCTGCTCGGTGATCAGCCGGATGTTGTGCGGGTTGCGGATGCCCAGGCCCGAGCCGATCGGCGAACCGAGTGGCATAACCGCTGCGCAGCCCACCTGTTCGAGCCGGCGCGCGAGCACCGGGTCGTCGTTGGTGTAGGCCAGCACCCGGAAGCCGTCGTCGACCAGCCGTTCGGCGGCGTCCACGAGCTCCACCCCGTCCGGCAGCAACGTGCGTTCGTCGGCCACCACTTCGAGCTTGACCCAGTCGGTCTCCAGCGCCTCGCGGGCCAACCGTGCGGTCAGCACCGCCTCGCCCGAGGTGAAGCACCCGGCGGTGTTCGGCAACACCCGGATGCCCAACCGGCGCAGCACGTCCAGCACCGAGCCGGCGGTCCCGGGGTCCACCCGGCGCATCGCCACCGTGGTGATCTCGGTGCCCGACGCGATCAGCGCCTGTTCCAGGATCTCCAGGCTCGGCGCGCCGCCGGTCCCGGTGATCAGCCGCGAGGTGAAGGACTCGCCGGCGATCACCAGCTTGTCGTCCTTGTCGTCCTTGTCGTCGGCCATGCCGTCATCCTCCCTGGACGGCGGTCAATACCTCGACGCGACTGCCCGCGTCGAGCACGGTCCGGGCCCACGCCCCGCGCGGCACCACCGACTCGTCCACCGCGACCGCGACGCCCTTGGCTGCGGTGGTCAGCGTGGCCACGAGTTCGGCGACGGTGGTGCCGGTCGCGACATGGCGCCGGTCACCGTTGACGCGGACCTCGATGTCGTTCATGCCATCACCTTCCGGGCGGCGGTCGCGAAGCGGTCGGGCCCGAAGGGCGCGACGAGTTCGGGGGTGGTGCCGTGTGCGAGGACCTCGGCCACGGTGTCGGCGGTGATCGGGGTGAGCAGGATGCCGTGCCGGTAGTGGCCGGTCGCCACCACCAGGCCGGGCAGCGCGGAGCGGCCAATGATCGGCGCGTTGTCCGGGCTGCCGGGGCGCAGCCCGGCGAGCGTCTCGACCAGCGGCAGCTCGGTGATGCCGGGGACGAGTTCGTGCGCGTCGCGCAGGAGTTCGTACACGCCGCCCGCGGTCACCTCGGTGTCGTGGCCGAGTTCGTGCTCGGTCGCGCCGATCACCAGTTCGCCGTCCGCGCGCGGGACCAGGTACATGCTGCCGCCCTTGACCACGCCCCGGACGTTGCGGGACAGCAGCGGCAGCAGCGCCGGCGGCACCTTCAGTCGCAGGATCTCGCCCTTGACCGGCCGCACCGGCGGGATCGCCTCGGGGGGCAGGCCCGGGACGAGCGCCGAGCGGCAGCCCGCCGCGAGCAGCACCTGATCGGCGATCAGGTCGCGTCCGCCGGCCGTTCGCACGCCGTGCGCGCGCTCGCCGGCGACCAGGATCCGCTCGACGCTCTCGCGCACGAAGACGACGCCGGCCCGCGCGCAGGCCACGAGCAGTGCCGCGACCAGCCGGCGGTTGTCGATCTGGTGGTCGTCCTCGACGTGCAGGCCGCCGGTGATCGCCGGGGACAACATCGGTTCGAGCCGACGGCACTCGCGGCTGGTCAGCCACGACGACTGCAAACCGAGCCGCTGCTGATAGGCGTGCAGGTCCTTGAGTACGGCCCGGTCGTCCGCGTCCAGCGCGACCGCGATCGTGCCGCATGCGTGGTAACCCGAGGGCAGGTCCGCGGCCTCGGTCAGTTCGGCCGCGAACTCGGGGTAGCGCCGCGCCGATTCGATACTCAGCCGGAGCAGGCTCTCCTCGCCGTACTGGAGTTCGGAGACGGGGGTGAGCATGCCGGCCGCGGCGTGCGAGGCACCCCGGCCCGGGGCCGGATCGACGACGGTGACCGTGAGCCCGTACCGGGTGCGCGCGCGCCAGGCGACAGACAGTCCGACGACTCCCGCGCCGACCACGACGACGTCGGTGGGGTGCTCGGACATGGTGGGGCTCGACATGGTGAGAGGAACTCCCTTCGCCGGTATGACCCGGATCAGGTTCGGACGGTCGGGGGCTCGCAGCCCCCCTCTCAGCCCGGTCTCACCGGGCTCCCGTGACCTCTCCACACTACGACACCGGTTTCGGGTGTCCCGGGGGCGCCCGAGTGCGCCGAGATGTCCTTGACTGAGTCAAGACCCTGCTCGTCGGCGGCGCCGAGTCGCGTCATAGGGTGCCCTGCATGGACAACGTGCTCGTCGTGGGTGCCGGCATGGCCGGCCTGCAAACCGTGGTGGCGCTGCGGGACCAGGGGTACACCGGTCGCGTCACCCTGCTCGGGGCCGAGGCGCACGCGCCGTACGACCGCCCGCCGCTGTCGAAGGAGGTGCTCGCCGGCAAGACCGACGACACCTCCTTCGAGGCGGACTGGGCCGCACTGGAGACCGAGGTGCTGTTCGGCCGGACCGCGACCGGACTGCGCCCGGGCGCGGTGGACACCGACGCGGGGCCGATCGCCTTCGATCGATTGGTGATCGCGACCGGCTCGCGTGTGCTCGACCTGCCCGGCGCGGCCGAGGTTCCCGGCGTGCACGTGCTGCGCACCATCGACGACGCCCGCGCGCTGCGCGCCGCACTGGTGCCCGGCGCGCACGTGGTGATCGTCGGCGCGGGCTGGGTCGGCGCCGAGGTGGCCACCGCCGCGGCCGCGGCCGGCTGCCCGACCACCGTGGTCGAGGCCCTGCACACCCCGCTCGCCGGACCCTTCCCGAACGCCGTCGGTGAGCGGTTCGTGCCGTGGTACGCCGAGGCCGGCGTGGAACTGCTGCTGGGCGCGCGGGTGGACCGCCTGGAGGCGGGCGCGGTGCACCTGACCGACGGCCGACGGCTGCCCGCCGACGCGGTCGTGGTCGGCATCGGGGTGCGCCCGGCAACCGAGTGGCTGGCGGGCTCCGACGTGGTCCGCAACGAGCGCGGCTTCGTCGAGGTGGACGAGCACCTGGCCACCTCGGTGCCCGGGGTGTACGCGGTCGGCGACTGCGTGGACTTCCCGTCCGCCCGGTACGGCACCCGGATGAACGTCGAGCACTGGGACAACGCGCTCCAGGCACCGCGCGTGCTGGTGGCCAACCTGCTCGGCGGCGACCAGGCGTACGACCCGGTCCCCTACTTCTGGTCCGACCAGTTCGGCCGGATGGTCCAGTACGTGGGCCGGCACGGCGGGAGCGACGAACTGGTCTTCCGGGGCGCGGACGAGGACGGCAAGTGGACCGCGGGCTGGTTCGCCGACGACCGGCTGGTGGCGCTGCTCGCCGTGGGCCGGCCGCGCGACCTGGCCCAGGGCCGCAAGCTCGTGCAACTGGGCACCCCGGTGGATCGGGAGCGGTTCGTCGACCCGGAGAACCCGCTCAAGTCGGTCGCGCGCTGACCACCACTCGCCCGCCCCACCTCCGGGCGCCGGCGGCCGGCACCGGATGCGGAACCTAAACTTGGCCGGGTGAGCGAGATCGACGCCAAAACAGAAGCCCTCGTCCCCGCCTGGGTGACACTCCCCGACATCGCCGAGATCCTCGGCGTGGACATCCTGAAGGTCCGCCAGCAGCTCAAGGAGCGCAAGTTCCTGGCCGTGCGCCGCGGCGAGCACCGGGCCCTTCAGGTGCCCGCCGACTTCTTCCAGGGCGGCAACATCGTCAAGGGCCTGGTCGGCACGCTGACCCTGCTCGCGGACTCGGGCTTCACCGACGAGGAGGCGCTGGAGTGGCTGTTCACTCCGGACGACACGCTCCCGGGCACGCCGGTGCAGGCGCTGCAGGAGAACCGGATGACCGAGGTGCGTCGCCGCGCCCAGGCACTGGCGATCTGAGGCCGCGCGGATGACGAGCCGTCAGGAACGGTTGGCCGCCGCCCGTCTGTACCTGTGCACCGACGCCCGGGAGCGCCAGGGCGACCTGCCCGCGTTCCTGGACGCGGTGCTGGGCGCGGGCGTGGACATCGTGCAGCTGCGGCAGAAGGGCTTGGAGGCCCGCCCCGAACTCGCATACCTGGAGGTGTTCGCGGACGCCTGCCGCCGGCACGGCACGCTGCTCGCGGTCAACGACCGCGCGGACGTCGCGCACACGATCGGCCCCGACGTACTGCACCTGGGCCAGGACGACCTGCCGGTCCCGGCGGCGCGCGCGATCGTCGGCGGCGACGTGCTGATCGGCCGATCCACGCACGCCGAGGCCGAGGTGGACGCGGCGATCGTCGAGCCCGGGGTGGACTACTTCTGCACCGGGCCGGTCTGGCCGACCCCGACCAAGCCGGGTCGACCCGCGCCGGGTCTGGACCTGGTCCGCTACACCGCCGCGCTGCGCCCGCCCCGGCCGTGGTTCGCGATCGGCGGCATCGACCTGGGCAACCTGGATCAGGTGCTGGACGCGGGCGCCGACCGCGTGGTGGTCGTACGCGCGATCACCGAGGCCGCGGACCCGGCCGAGGCCACGGCGGAATTCGTCCGGCGACTCGCCGGGCGCTGACCCGGAGTCCGGGTGTCGGGCCGAGGAACCGGGGGCTACGGCTCGGTCGCTCGGGCGGGTCGCGTGCCGTTGGAGTGCCCCGGTCGCCGGGATCGCCGGCGCACGGCGGTCGACGGTCGGGCCGGCCCGATGCCGGACATGTCCGGCAGGCGGCGGAACCTCGTCGTACTTGCGACCGTGCCGCCGCGCGGTGCCCGCCCGGGCGTGGTTCGGTCTGGGCCGATCGAGTGGTTGGCCCCGCGGATGGCGCATTCCGGCCGAACCGGGCGGAGTGAGCGGCCAGACTGCCGAGATGGACACACCCGACGTTCGTCTCCGTCCGGGGTCCGCAGAGGATGCCCGCGACCACGACCCGCCGCACCCCGCGACAACGCCGCTGATCCCCGGCCCCCGGCTCACCGCCGCCGAACGCCCCGCGCCCCGACCCAGGCACGCGGGCCCGGCATCGGACGGCGGCGGTGCGCTGCTGTTCCCACTGCTCGTGCTCGCCGCGATGATCGGCGGGATCTACCTGGTCGGCCGCAACCCGCCACAGGCGCTGTTCCACGCCGACCAGACACACGGCCCCCATCCCGCCCGGGGGCGGCCGGCCGAGTCGCAGCAGCCCCGGTCCGCGCCGGCCGGCCCGCCGTTCGTTGTCGCCGGCCCGCCCTCGGACGCCCGGCTAGACGCTGCGCACGGTGGCGGCGTCGGCCAACTCGCGCAGCACTTCGCGCGCGTCCTCGGCGATCGGCGCGCCGGCCAGGGCCGAGAGGGCCCGCTCGGTCAGTTCGGTGATCATCGTCTCGACATCGGCGAGGGCGCCGGTGTCCTCGATCACCACGCGCAGTTCCTTGACGCCGATGTCGCTCAGTCCCGGATCCCCGAGCAGCGTGTCCAGCACCTCGGCCTGGGCGCGGGAGGCCCGCTCGCCGGCGAGCGCGAGCAGTACGGTCCGCTTGCCCTCCCGCAGGTCGTCCCCGGCGGGCTTGCCGGTCCGTTCGGGATCGCCGAAGACGCCGAGCACGTCGTCACGCAGCTGGAACGCCTCACCCAGCGGCAGCCCGTACGCGGAGTAGGCGGCCAACGCGGCCTCGTCGGCGCCGGCCAGCGCGGCGCCCACGTGCAGGGGGCGCTCGATCGTGTACTTGGCGGACTTGAATCGCATCACGCGCCGTGAGCGCTCGACCGAGCCGCCGCCCATCGCCTGCTCCAGCACGTCGAGGTACTGACCCGCCATCACCTCGGTGCGCATCACGTCGAACAACGGCTTGGCCGCCCGCAGCGCCCGGTCCTCCACCCCGCTCGCGCCGAACATCTCGTCACACCAGGACAGACACAGGTCGCCGAGCAGGATGGCCGCAGCGGAGCCGAACGACTCGCCCGAGCCGACCCAGCCGCTCGTCCCGTGCAGGCCCTGGAACCGCCGGTGCACGGCGGGCTTGCCGCGCCGGGTGTCGCTGCTGTCCATCAGGTCGTCGTGGATCAGTGCGCTGGCCTGGAGCAACTCCAGCGCGGTGGCCGCGCGCACGATCGCCTCGTCCGGTGCCGCCGGGCCCGCGATGCCGCGCCATCCCCAGTAGCAGAAGCCGGGTCGCAGCCGCTTGCCGCCGTCGAGCACGAAGTCGTTCAGTGCCTCGGTGACCGGGACCATGCCCTCGCCCACCTCGGCGAGCACCTCGGCCTGGCGGTCCATGAACTCGCCGAGCGCGGCATTGATGCGCTGCCGCAGCCCATCCCGGTCCAGGGGGTGTACGGGGAAGGAATCGGCAGCCATGGAGTCTTCCGTCGAGGACGATGAAACGATGGGGAAATACGAGGAAGCCTAACTTGCGGCCCACTCGGCCATCCGGAGCAGTCCGGTCGTCTCGCCTTGTGGGAAGCCGTTCTCGCGGGTACGACCGCCCGATAGCCTGCGTACATGTCTCTCGGTGCCGCATCCACTCGCATCAGTCGAACCCCGGCCATTCGCGATCTGCTCGCGAACGGCACCCGGTCCTTCTCGTTCGAGTTCATGCCACCCAGGACGGAGCAGGGCACCCGCACCCTGTGGGACGCCATCCGTCGGGTCGAGGCGCTCGCGCCGACCTTCGTCTCGGTCACCTATGGCGCCGGCGGCTCCAGCCGGGGGCTGACCGTGGACACCACCGAGCGGATCGCCACCGAGACCACGCTCACCCCGGTGGGGCACCTCACCGCGGTCGGGCACTCGCGCGCCGAGCTGCGCAACATCATCGGGCAGTACGCCGACGCGGGCGTGCGTAACGTGCTCGCGCTGCGCGGCGACCCGCCGGGCGATGTGAAGGGCGAGTGGGTCGCCCACCCGGACGGCTTCACGTACGCGAGTGAGCTGGTGGAGCTGCTGCGCGCGTCCGGCGACTTCTGCGTGGGTGTGGCCGCGTTCCCGGAGATGCACCCGCGCTCGGCGAGCTGGGACGAGGACATCCGGCACTTCGTGGCCAAGTGCCGCGCGGGCGCCGACTACGCGATCACCCAGATGTTCTTCCGGGTCGAGGACTACCTGCGGCTGCGCGACCGGGTCGCGGCGGCCGGGTGCGACATCCCGATCATTCCCGAGGTGATGCCGGTCACCAGCCCGACCACGCTGGTGCGGGCGAACGAGCTGAGCGGCTGCTCGGTGCCGGCCGATTTGGCGGCGGCGGTCGAGGCGGCCGCGGACGACCGGGCGGCGGTGCGCGCGATCGGCGCGGAGTTCGCGACCCGGATGTCCGAGCGACTGCTCGCCGAGGGCGCGCCGGGGCTGCACTTCATCACCCTCAACCGATCCACGGCGACCACCGAGATCTACCAGAACCTCGGACTGCACGAACGATCGGGCGAAGGGCCGAACAACGGCTCGGGCGTGGCCGCGGGCGAAGGATTGGGCCAAGCCGGCTGATTCGGTTGGTTCCCGACGACGGTTCATCCTCCGATGCCGCAGCGCTAGGGTGAGGCAACGCGCCGGTAACGAAGGGATCGACCGTGCAGATCGGCCTGGTGGTGCTCTACATCCTGTTCGTGCCGATCGGACTGTGGCTGCTGACCGAGGTGCTGTGGCAGCACGGCGCACCGTTTCGCTACCGGGTGCTCGCCTTCGTCGGCTTCATCGGCGTGGCCGTGGGCGTGGGCATCAAGAACCCGGTGGTGGTCGGCATCGGGGTGTTCTGCTTCGCGGTCGGCCAGTTCCTGACCACGCGCTATGTGCGCAAGGCGTACCACCACGGCTGGACGGTCAGCGGCCGCCGCCCGAAGGGCCGCCGGGCCAAGGCCCGCTGAGGACACTGCCGGACCGGCCCTGGAACTACGCGCGCCCGATCAGCTCCGCCACCAGTGCCGCGGACATACCGACCCGGGTCAGACCACCGCCCGGGTGGGCGCTCGCACCGACCGAGAACAGGCCCGGTACGGCCGACCGGTTCGGCACTCGGCGCGGCGCGTTGCGCGGACCGTCGGCACCCGCGCCCGGCACCTCGCCGCCCGGGGCGCCGGTCTGCCCGGCCAGGTCGGCGGGGGTGCGCAGCACCGACCACAACACCCGGTCGCGCACGTCCAGGCCGCGGCGGGCGAGCAGGTCGAGCACGGTCGCCGAAAAGCCGTCCCGCCCGGCGGCCGCATCCCAGTCCATCGGGCCGTGTCGGGGCACGCGCAGCTGTACCGTCCACGCGCTGTGTCCCTCGGGGGCCAGCGTCTCGTCGTCCGGGGCCAATACGCACAGCGTGGGATCGGCCGGCGGCGTCGCCCGGTCGGCGAACAACGCGTCCGGTTCGCGCCCGGGGTCGTCCGCGAACAAATAGGTGCGGTGCGGTGTCCCCGGGGTGCGACCGCGCAGCGCGAGATGCAGTTCGAGCATTGCCGAGGAGGCCGGCACCCGGCCGGCCGCCGGAGCCTTCGGGCCCGGCAACAACCCGGCGGCCCCGGGGTCGATCGGCAGGTCGGTGATCACGATGTCGGCGTCGAGCCGGCCGCCGTCGGCGAACAGCACGCCGGACACCCGCCCGCCCGCGCGTTCGATCGCGGTCACCGCGGTGTCGGTGCGCACCTTCACCTTCCGCTGCACACAGCGCGCGTGCAGCGCCTCGGTCATCCGGTGCAGGCCCCCGCGCACCCACCACACCCCGAAGGTCTCCTCCAGATACGGCAGCGTGGCCAGCGTCGCGGGCGCCTTGCCGGGGTGGCAGCCCGCCTCGACGGCGAAGCGTTCGAGATGGGCGCGCAGCCGCGGGTCGCTCAGGTGGGCCCGACCGAGCGAGCGCAACGAGCGCCAGGGCGCGGTGGTGCGCAGGTCGGCCCGCCCGCCCGCGCTGCGCAGCCGCTCGGCCCGCCCGGCCGGATCGGCCAGGAGCGGCGCCTCGAAGAAGGTCTTGCGGGTGATGCCCCACATCTCGCCGGCCCGGTGCAGCAGCCGCTGCCAGTCGTCGCCCGCACCGGGCCCGAAGCCGGACTCGAACGCGTCGTGCGTCCCGGACCGGGACGCGTTGGGGATGTCGACGACGGTGCGCGGCCCGTTCGCGGCGGCGAAGGACTCCCGGGTGGGGGTGGTGACCGGGACCAGGTCCACGACGTCCTCGATCGCAGCGCCGGTCTTGAGGAACAGGTCGCGATAGACGGCCGGCAGCGTGAGCAGCCCCGGGCCGGTGGTGAAGGTGAAGCCGTCCCGGACGATCGACCCGGACGCCCCGCCGGTCGAGGAGGACCGTTCGCAGATCGTCACCTCGTGCCGAAGCGTGGCCAGCCGAGCGGCCACCGCCAATCCACCCATACCTGCGCCGACAACCACGATGCGTGCCACGGTGGCACAGCGTATATGCAGGTGAGGGGGATCAGGCCCGCCCCCCGGGCCTGATCCCCCTCACCTTCCCGCGACCGCTCCCCACGGTCCACGGGCCCACCCCCCAGCGGGTCACGATTGGTAAGACTCGCGACCCGGGCAGAGGGTTGTACGCGCGAGGAAAATTTCTTTCCATCGAATGCAACCCGGGTCGGAAATCGTGATCAAGACGGATATGGACGGCGATACTCGGGCCCGCTTCTGAGTATCCGTACGGATGTTCGCCGCCCGGGCCGACCCGGCACAGTGGTGGGCACGGGGAAGCGCCCACGGGAGTCTCGGGGGAGCGCCGTTCGGGGGAACGGCGGGGCGCGACGTCATCGGGATCGGCGCGAGGGGCGCCGGTCCCGATGGGCCGGCCGGCCGGGGGTCGTCGGGGCCGGCTCTGCCGATGGGGGCCGGCGGGGCCGGCGCCGGCCGACGACCCGCCGAGGTCGGGATCAGCCGGTGACCACCGCGATCAGCCGGGTGCCCGGGTCGAACGTGCCGCGCTCGGCGAGGGCGAACAGACCGAACAACATCTTGCCGACGTAGATCGGCTCGGGCGCGAAGTCGTGCCGGGCCGCGAAGTCGGCGAGGAACGTGTCCAGCTCCGGGCCGCGGCGGGCGTAGCCGCCGTGGTGGAAGCCGTGCTCCACGTGCCAGTTGTCGGTCGGCGCGCCGTATGTGCGCCGCTGGAGGTCGGCCACCTCGTCGGCGAGGAAGCCGCCCCCCAGCGCCGCGAAGCCGATCGCGCGCCGCCCGGGCGGCAGGCCCGCCGCGATGCCGGCCAGTGTGCCGCCGGTGCCCACCGCGACGCAGACCACGTCGAAGTCGTCGCCGAGCTCGGCGGGCAGTTCCGCGCAGCCGCGCACGGCGGCCTCGTTGCTGCCGCCCTCCGGGAGTACGTACGCGGGCCCGTGCTCGGCGAGCAGCCGATCGAGCACCTGCGGGGTGTGTTTGGCGCGGTAGGTGGCGCGGTCCACGAACACCAGCCGCATGCCGTGTTCGACGGCGAAGGCGAGCGACGGGTTGAGCGGGCGATCGGCGAGCTCCTCACCGCGCACCACGCCCACCGTGGCCAGTCCGAGCGCGTGGCCGGCCGCGGCGGTGGCCCGCAGGTGGTTGGAGTACGCGCCACCGAAGGTCAACAGCGTGCGCTGCCCCTGCCCGCGGGCCGCCGTCAGGTTGTGCTTCAGCTTGCGCCACTTGTTGCCCGACACCTCGGGGTGGATCAGGTCGTCCCGCTTGAGCGCGAGGCGCAGGCCGAGGGCGGTCAGTCGGGGATCGCACAGCTCGTGCAGCGGGGAGGGCAGACATGGGCGCACCCGGACAAGGGTGGCACGTCCGGTTGGTCCCCGGTGGTGTCGGTGTCGCCTGTCACGGTGGAAAGCGTGGGGAGCGACCCGCTCTCGACGACCGGCCCGGTGGACTCGAACATGCTCGAACATCACTCGAACACGACGGTTCGCCCGGGACTGCGGCAATGACGTTGACGTGGGTGGAGGAGAGAGCTTTACTGGCAAACGAGATCGAACTTTTGTTCGAAGAAAGAGTTCGACTCGAACGGTACGGGGCAAGCGGATGGGCAGCCTGGGGCTGCGGTGCGTGGGGAAGCGCATCGCGGCTCCCGGCCTCGGCAGAGGAGGAGCTGTATGACGCGCCTGCACACCGACCCGGTGGAGGTGCTGCGCAGTGGTGGGGATCCCGCGCGGTTCCTGTGGCACGACCGGCTCTACGTGGTCCGGGAGGTGCTCGGTCACTGGGTGGAGACCGGCGAGTGGTGGCAGCACGCGCGCTCGCGGACCGCCGTGGTGGCGACGGGGGAGCGCGAGGTGTGGCGCGTGGAGGCCGGGGCCGGCCGCAGCGCGCCGTTGGGTGTGTACGACCTCAGCCTGGACGCCGGCGCCGGGACCTGGACGCTGGCGCGGACCGCCGATTGAGGAGGTGACTGCCGTGAGCGCGAGTGTGAGTGCGAGCGCGAGTTGGAACCAGTCCGCCCACATACCCGAGCCGCCGATCCGCCGGGCGCCCGTGCGCTGGTCGTCCGCCCCGCGCGGCGCGCTCGATCTGCTGACCCAGGCCCGGCGCGGGCTCACCGAGGCCGCCGTCAACCACGACGCCGCGGAGCGGTACGCCACCGCCCACCTGGCCGCGCTGCGGGTGGCCGCAGCCGTGCTGGCCGCCCGGGCACAGGCCGACGACGAGCGCCCGGGCCGTCGCCGGCGGGCCCCGCGCAGCGCATGGGAGCTGCTGCCGAAGGTGGCGCCCGAGCTGACCGAGTGGGCGGCCTTCTTCGCGTCCGGCGCCCGCAAGCGTGCCGCAGCCGAGGCCGGGCTGCCCGGCGCGGTCACCGGCCGCGAGGCGGACGACCTGATCCGCGACGTGGAGAGCTTCTTCCGCCTGGTGGTGCGACTGCTCGCGCTGCCCCCGATCCCGGCCCCACCCCCTCCTATCGATTGAACGCACCACCATGAACCGACCGAGTCGATCGAACCGCCCGTTCGTCCACCTGCACGTCGCGTCCGGGCATTCGATGCGCTACGGCGTCGCGCACCCGCGCACGCTGATCGAGCGCGCGGTCGAACACGGTCTGGACACGCTCGCGCTGACCGATCGGGACGGGGTCTACGGCGCCGTCGCGTTCGCCCGCGGATGTGTCGCGGCGGGCATCCGGCCGATCCTGGGCGCCGAGCTCGCGGTGCTGCCCGCCGAACCGGCCGCCGCCGAGGCGGGCCGGCGTCGACGCACCCCGGCGCGCGGCGGCGCGTTCACCGACCCCGGCCATCCCCGGATCACCGTGCTCGCCCGGGGCAAGGCCGGCTGGGGCGCGCTGTGCCGGCTGATCAGCGACGCGCACCGGCGCGACCGGGCCAACCCGGTGACCACGTGGGACGCGCTCGCCGCGACCGACGGCGCCGTGGTGGTGCTGGCCGGACCCGACTCGGAGATCGGGCGGGCGGTCGCCGCCGACGAGTGCGCACGCGCCGAGCGGCTGCTCACCCGAGCCCGGACCGCGCTGGCCCAAGATGCCTTCTTCGTCGAACTGGTATGCCATCTGGCGCCGCTCGGCCGGGCCCGCTCGGCCGCCCACGCGGCCCGGATGTTGCTCCTGGCGGATGCCCACCGGGTGCCCGCCGTGCTCACCAACGCGGTGCGCTACGCCGACCGCGAGGACGCCGTGGTCGCCGACGTGCTCGACGCGGCCCGCCGACTGGTCCCGCTGGGCCGGCACCACCTCACCCGCACCGGCTCCGAGGAATACCTCAAGCCCACCCTCGACATGGTCGCCGTCGCCGCCGAGATCACCTGCCTGGCCGGCCGCGGTACCGCCGCCGCGCTGCTCGACGCCACCCGGGCCCTCGCCGACGGTCTGGTCCTGGACCCGGCCGAGGACCTCGGCATCGGCAGCGTGTTCTACCCCGAGCCGGAGGTGCTCGGCGTCCCGGCGAGCCGAGCCGCCGCCGAACTGCGCGCCCGCTGCGAGGCTGGCCTGGGCCTGCGCGGGATCGCCCCCACCGCCGAGGCCCGCACCCGCCTGGACGACGAACTCGCGCTGATCGGCCGGCTCGGCCTGCCGTCCTACTTCCTGACCGTGGCCGGCGTGGTCGACCTGATCCGGGAGATGGGCGTGCGCTGCGCGGCCCGCGGCTCCGGTGCGGGCAGCCTGGTCAACCACCTGCTCGGCATCTCCGGGGTGGACCCGCTGCGGCACGGTCTGCTGATGGAGCGATTCGTCTCGGACCGGCGCGCCGCCCTGCCCGACATCGACGTCGACGTGGAGTCCGCCCGCCGCACCGACGTGTACCGGCGAATCATGGAGGTCTTCGGCCCCGAGCGCTGCGCGTGTGTGTCGATGGCCGAGACCTACCGCGCCCGACACGCCATCCGCGACGTCGGCGCGGCGCTGGGCCTGGCCGCCGGTGAGATCGACGAACTGGCCAAGGCGTTCCCGCACATCCGGGCCCGCGACCTCGGCGCGGCCCGGCGCGACCTGCCCGAGCTGCGCGCGAGCCGACTCGCCCAGGACGGCGGTCTGGACGGCCTGTTCGCCCTCGCCGCCCGCCTGGACGGGCTGCCCCGGCACCTCGCCCTGCACCCGTGCGGCGTGCTGCTCTCCAACCCCACCCTGCTGGACCGCACCCCCGTCGAGACCTCCGCGCAGGGCTTCCCGATGAGCCAGTTCGACAAGGAGGACGTCGAACACCTCGGACTGCTCAAGCTCGACGTGCTCGGCGTGCGGATGCAGTCCGCGATGGCCCACGCGGTGGCCGAGATCGAACGCGTCGACGGCGCCGCCCCCGACCTGGACGCGGTCCCGCAGGACGACCCCGCGACCTTCGAGCTGATCCGCTCCAAGCGGACCTTGGGCTGCTTCCAGATCGAATCGCCCGGTCAGCGGGAACTGATCGGCAAGTTCGCCCCGGAGACGTTCGAGGACATCATCGTGGACATCTCGCTGTTCCGGCCCGGCCCGGTCAAGAGCGACATGGTCACCCCGTTCCTGGCCGCCCGTCAGGGCTGGGCCGAGCCGTACTACATCCACGAAGACTTCCGGAAGGCGCTCGCCGAGACCTGCGGCGTCGTGGTCTTCCACGAACAGGTGATCCGGATCATCTCCATCGCGACCGGCTGCGATCTCGCCCGCGGCGACGCGGCCCGGCGCGCGCTGGGCAGCCACGAGCGGAAACCGGTCGTCCGGGACTGGCTGTACGAGCGGGCCGCGGCACGCGGCTACACCGCTCCCGTGATCGACAAGATCTGGGAAGTGCTGGAGGCATTCGCGTCGTTCGGCTTCTGCAAGGCGCACGCCGCCGCGTTCGCGGTGCCCACCTACCAGTCCGCGTGGCTCAAGACGCACCACACCGCCGCGTTCCTGGCCGGCGTGCTCACCCACGACCCGGGGATGTACCCCAAACGGCTGATCCTGGACGACGCGCGCCAATTCGGCGTGCCGATCCTGGGCGTCGACGTCAACCGCTCGGACGACGTGTACCGGGTCGAGCCCACCGCCGACGGCACGCCCGGCATCCGGATCCCGCTGGCCGAGATCAAGGGCATCGGCGCCGACGAGGTCGCACACGTGCTGGCGCACCGCCCGTACGCGTCCCTGGTCGACTTCAAAGCCCGCGGCGGCGCGTCCCGCCCGACCACCGAGCGGCTGATCACCGTCGGCGCGTTCGACACCGTGCACCCGGCCCCCAGCACACGCCGCGACCTGCTGCTGCACCTCGCCGACCTGGACCGGCTCGGCCGTGCCGGGCGGCACCGGGGCGGCGCCGAGCTCGACCTCGGGCTGGCCCCCGACACGCCGCCGCGCACCGGGCTGCCCGAGCTCACCGCCGTCGAGCGGGTCCGCGCCGAACTCGACATCCTCGGCCTGGACGCCGGCCAACACGTGCTCGACTTCTACGCACCGTTCCTGGCCGACCTGGGCATCACCCGAGCCCGCGACCTGCTGAGCCGGCGCAACCGCGCCGAACTGCTCGTGGCCGGCGTCAAGGTGGCCACCCAGACCCCGCCGATCCGCACCGGCCGCCGGGTGATCTTTCTGACCCTGGACGACGCCACCGGACCGGTGGACACCACCTTCTTCGAGGACGCCCAGGACCCGTACGCGGCCACCCTGTTCCATTCCTGGCTGCTCGTCGTGCGCGGCGTGCTGCGGCGCACCGGCCCGCGCGGCGTGTCGCTGCGGGCCACCGGCTGCTGGGAGCTGGGCGGCCTGTACGACGCGTGGAGCACCGGCGGCATCCCGGCCGTACACGAGATGATGGCCGCGTCGACCCCCACCGGCCCCGCACCCGCCACGCGCCGGGTCCTGGTGCACACGAGCGGCTTCAAGATCTCCCCGTACGCCGACCTGCGCCCGGCCGGCGGCCCCACCAAGCAACCCCCACGCAAGCTCTGGCACGCCAGCCCCGGGAGCGCGGGATGACTCCCCACAACGCCCTAAGGTGGAACCCGACCAGTTCCGGAGGAGGGTGTCCGTGTCCGACCAGACGCGCAGGCGCAGCTCGATGCGTACGGCCGTCGTGTGGCAGGTGCTGCGCGAGGCGTTGGACCGACGGGTCGAGGCGGCCGGGCGGAGCGTGCTCGACGTGCTCGACGCCGGCGGCGGCACCGGCAACCTCGCCGTGCCCATCGCCCGACTCGGCCACCGGGTCACCGTCGTCGATCCCAGCCCGGACGCGCTCGCCGCGTTCGAACGCCGGGCCGCCGAGGCCGGGGTCACCGACCTGGTCCGGGCCTACCAGGGCGACACGCACGGCCTGTTCGACGTGGTCGAGCCGGACGCCGCCGACGTGGTGCTGTGCCACGGCGTGCTCGAGGTGGTCGACGACCCCTCGGCCGACCTCGCCCACATCGTCCGCGCCCTGCGCACCGGCGGCACGCTCAGCCTGCTCGCGGCCAACCGCACCGGCGCGGTCCTGGCCCGTGCCCTCGCCGGGCACTTCGACCAGGCCCGCGACCTGCTCGCCGACCCCGAGGGCCGATACGGCCCGGCCGATCCGCTGCCGCGCCGGTTCACCGTCGCCGACCTCACCGCGCTGGTCGCCAAGGCCGGCCTGGAGGCAGGCCCCGTGCACGCGATCCGGGTCTTCGCCGACCTGGTCCCGGGCGTCCTGGTCGACGATCCGAACTCGTTCGACGCGCTCCTGGACCTGGAGCGCGCCGCGGCCGAACAGCCCGAGTACCGCGCTCTGGCCACCCAGTTGCACCTGCTCGCGAGCAAGCCGGCGGGCGGGGTCTAGGACCCGCTCCGATCGCCTGGCCCGGACGGGCGGTGCCCGATGAGCACCGCCCGATCCGGCGCGCCGGCGATCATGCACGTGGACATGGACGCCTTCTACGCGTCCGTCGAGATCCGTCGCAACCCCGAGCTGTGGAACACCCCCCTGGTGGTGGCCGGCCAGGGCCCGCGCGGGGTGGTGCTCTCCGCCACCTACGATGTGCGCGCGCTGGGTGTACACGCCGGCCAGGCCACCTCCCGGGCCCGCCGGCTCGCCCCGCACGCGGTGTTCCTGTCACCGGACCACGACGACTACGGGCTGGTCTCCGGCGGCGTCATGGAGGTGCTCCGCTCGATCACCCCGCGGGTGGAGCCGCTGTCGCTGGACGAGGCGTTCCTGGACCTGGCGGGTGTCACCCGCCGACTCGGCCCGCCGGAGGCGGTCGGCGAGAACATCCGCGCCCGGATCCTCGACGAGCAGGGCATCACCTGCTCGGTCGGGATCGCCGACAACAAGTTCACCGCCAAGCTGGCCGGCGCACTGGCCAAGCCGGACGGGCTGAGCGTGATCCGCCCCGAGGAGGTCGTGGACTTCCTGCACCCGCTCCCGGTGGACCGACTGTGGGGAGTCGGCGAACGCACCGGCGCGCTGCTTACCGACCTGGGCCTGGCCACCATCGGTGATGTCGCCCACACCTCGGTCGAGACACTGAGCCGTGCGCTCGGCCCGGCCGCGGGTCGCGGGCTGCACGAACTCGCGTGGGGCCGGGACCGGCGTCCGGTGATCCCGTGGGAACCCGAACGCAGTATCGGTGCCGAGGAGACCTTCCCCACCGATGTGGACGACCCGGACGTGATCCGCCGCACTCTGCTCGACCTCGCGCACCGCACCGCGACCCGACTGCGTCGGGCGAAGGCGGCCGGGCGAACGGTCACGATCAAGATCCGATTCGCCGACTTCAGCACCCTCACCCGGTCCAAGACCCTGCGCGAGGCCACCGACGTGGGCCACGAGATCTACGGCGTGGCCTGCGTCCTGCACGGCGCGCTGGGCCTGGAACGGGCCCGACTGCGGCTGGTGGGCATCCGGGTGGAGGGCCTGGTCGGCGGCGCCCATCCGCGCCAACTGGCGCTCGGGGAACGGGTTCTGGGTCGGCGCGAGGCGGAGCGGGCGGCCGACGCGGTGCGCGGCCGGTTCGGCGACGCGGCACTGACCTCGGCCACGCTGCTCACCCCCGGGCCCCGGTCGCGCGGGCGTTTCGGGCGCTGAGTCGAAGCCCGCCGGCCACGATCGGTCCACGACTGTGACCCGCGTGGCCCCGCCCCTCGGCGCGAACCCGCTCCGGCCGCATATCATCGAAGCCCTGACCGGGGGACATGAGCGTGCGCCGGACAGGGCAGGAGTGTCGACAGGGGCGGGAATCGATGTGGTGACCCATCATCTTGGAGCAGGCTTCGAGCCCGTGCCGAGGGTGGCTTTCACGACAGCGATTACCTGCCTATCCTGAAAGGGCCGCAAGGTCGCGTCGCGGCCGACGAAGGAGGACGCCGTGCCGCTCTCAGAGCACGAGCAGCGCATGCTTGAGCAGATGGAGCGAGCGCTCTACGCCGAAGATCCCAAATTCGCGACAGCGCTCGAAGCAGCCGGCATGCGCCGGCACACCCGGCGACGCACCGTTCAGGCAATCCTCGGATTCCTGCTCGGCATCGTCCTGTTGATGACCGGCATGATGGTTCAGCAGATCTGGGTGAGCGTCATCGGCTTTCTGGCGATGCTCGGTGGGGCGCTCCTCGCGGTCACCGGCTGGCGCCGGGGACCCGCTACGGCCAACGCGGGCGAAGGCGGTGGCGCTCCCGGGCGCGCACCGCGCCGGCGCAAGGCCAAGGTGATGAACCGCATCGAGGACCGCTGGCGCCGTCGGCGCGAGGAAAACGGCGGCTGACCCTTCGGGACGATCCGGGCGACGCGGCGGGGGAGACCCGGCCGCCGCCCGGCCGACGGGCGGACCCGGGTCCGATAAGCATCCACCCATCCGGGTGAGCGATTCGGGTGTACATACGAACGCCGGTGGCGATGACTTCCGAGAATCTCGGGAGTCACCGCCACCGGCGTTTTCCTCGGTTCGGGCGCCGCCGCGCTCAGCCGATGTCGACCGGCTTGGCGGTGGGCCCGGGGCCGTCGCCCCGGCGTCGGCGCGGTCGGATCCGCTCGACGAACGCGTACCGGCGTTCGGCCAGGCTCGGTCGGCCCCGGCGGCGCAGCGAGGACGGGAGCACCCTCGCGCGCAGTCGACGGCTGCGCCCGGCCTGGTCGAGCAGGCCCTTGCGGACCGCCCGTACGTCCTCGCCCAGGCCCGGTTGCCGGGTCGGCGGGACCTGTGCGTACAACAATCGCTCGGTGGCCAGTGCGACGCGCGGCAGCGCCTCGCGGGCGGCGAGCACCGCGGCGGATTCGGGGTTCGCGGCGTCGCCGTCCGCTGCCTCCGATTGATCGGAGAGCACGCGCAGCAACCGCTCGGCCGCCTGCCGCGGGGTCTCCGCGCCCGGCGCCGGATGGCCCAGGTCGCGGGCGGTGTCCAGCACCTCGGCCCAGCCGCCGAGCACCGGCCCGGCGCGATCACCGGGTTCGGTGTCCGCCCCGTCCGCCGCCATGTTTCGGGTCAGCGCGGCGAGTCGGCGACCCCTGATCCGGCCCCGGGTCAGCATCGGCGCCGCCGCGAGCAGCACGACCAGCGCGATCCCGGAGCCGATCAGCAGCGCCCGACCGGAGAACCAGGGCTCGTCCGAGGAGCCGCCGGCGGTGACCGGCGCGGTGCTCGCGGATGCCGAGGGCGCCACGCTCTGCGCGGTCTGCGGCTGCTTCGTGGGCAGTTCGCCCGCGCTGCCCGGCGACAGGGAGGGCGCGACCGGCGCGACGTCCTGCTGAGCGTAGGAGGGCGAGTTGCCCCGCGAGGGGGTCGGCTCGAAGCGGATCCAGCCCGCTCCGGAGAAGTAGAGCTCCGGCCACGCGTGTGCGTCGTGGCTGCTGACCTTGTAGGTCAGGTCGGTCTGCAGCGTGCCGGGGATGAAGCCGACCGCGACCCGGGCCGGGATGCCCAGCGTGCGGGCCATCACCGCCATCGCCGACGAGAACTGCTCGCAGTAGCCGACCTTTTGCTCCAGGAAGTTCTCCAGGGCGGAGGCGCCGTTGCCCTGCGGGACCTTGGTGTCGTAGCGGAACTGGTTGGACCGGGCGAACCACTCCTCCAGGTTGCGGGCCCGGTCGTAGGGGGTGCCGTTCCCGCCGATTCGCAGTGCCTGTTGGCGGATCCGGTTCACCATGTCGGCCGGCAGCGGCAGCGACACGTACGGCGCGAGCGAGGGCGGCGGCGGTGGGGCGGCCTTGAGCTGCGCGGGGGTCGGCTCGACGTCGAGGCTGGTCACCGTCCAGCCCAGGCTCCGGGTGTCCTGCTTGTTGTCGCCGAGCAGCAGCCGTCCCTCGGGCTCGAACCGCCAGTTGCCCTTCACCTGGACCTGCGACGCCGGGTAGGGCATCGGCAGCGAACCCTGTCGGTAGCCGTCGTTGGCCTCGATCCGGGTGGTCACCTCGGTGGTGCGCACCGCCGCGTCCAGCCCGGCGGCCTTGGGGAACTCGCGTGGTACGTCCGTCAGTTGCCGCTCCGAGGGCTGCCAGCTGCGGCCGTCGAAGCGGTCCAGTGAGGAGATCCGCAGGTAGATCGAGCCCGGTGTGGCCGCGTTGGTGCGGTAGCGCATCAGCTCGACGTTCTCCGCCCGATTCAGCTCGTCGGAGAGCTTGACCACGGGGTTGATCGTGGTCAGCCGGTGCGCCCGCGGCCCGTTGTCGTTCTTGTCGATCAGTCGGTTGGCGCTGAGCGGGATCAGCGCCGGGACCGCCACGGCCACCGCGAGTGCGGTCAGGCCGATCCGGCCGCCGCCGCGGGCGGGTGGGCGGTACTGGCGCAGCGGTGGATGGCCGGGCGGCCCCGGCGGGGTCAGCGGGCGGCCCCAGCGCAGCAGCCGCTCACGACCCTCCGCGAGCAGCAGCAGCACATAGGCCAGCGCCGCGATCAGGAAGATCACCCAGCCCAGTCCGGACCGGGACAGCGCCGCGGGCACGCTGTAGAGCGCGAGCAGCGGCAGGCCCGCGGGGGCGGCCTGGGCGTAGGTGACCGCGATCAGGTCCACGAGTACGGCCATGCCGCCCATCACCAACAGCAGGATCGCGACGATCCCGGGCGAGGCCGGCGCGGGGGTGGTGAACTCGCGGATGTCCTGCCCGCCCACCCGCAGCAGGTTCACGAACGCGTCGACGCTGCTCGGCGTGGGGACCGGGCCGCTGGCGTCCGGCACGCAGACCAGCAGCAGGTAGGGCACCAGCGCGGCGAGTTGGGTCAGCCCCACGACCGGGCGCGGCACCCGGATGCGTCGGGTGCCCTCGCCGACCAGGGCGACCAGGAGGATCGCGCCCAGGCCCTGGGCGATCCAACCGCCCGCGTCGACCAGCGGGAGCAGCGAGGACGACGTCAGCGCGGTCGCGAGTCCCGCGACCAGGGCCAGGCGCAGCCGACCGGTCATGACCTTCCCCCTCCATCGACGGTGCCGCCCCCGACCGTGGGCGCCGCGCGCGGGCGCGGCGGCGGGGTCGAGGAGCCGGTGTTCGCCGCGGGCGCGGCGGGAGCACTCGTTTGCGAGGCGCCGGCGAAGGACACCGAGCCGGCGGCGGCGGGGTCGCCCACCCGGCCGGCCGAGCGCCACAGTTCGGACAACCGCGAGCCGGCCCGGGCGGACAGTACCCGCCAGCCGGCCTGGCGCAGCAGGGCCACCGCGTTGTCGTGCGCCAACGCGCCGGGCACCCGGCCCCACGTGCTCACGTCCAAAACGACCGCGACCCCGCGACCGGAGCGGTGCCGGGCCCGGCCGAGCCGCTTGACGTCGTCCTCGGTCAGCGCGCCGAGCACGGCGACGGTCAGCCCGCCGCCGTTCGGGTCGCGCAGCGCGGGCTCGGCCTGGTCGAGGGCGAGCACCGGCACGGTCTCCACCACGGCCAGTGCGTCCAGCAGGAAGCCCTCCAGGTCACCGGGCGCGGCCCGGATCCCCTCCAGATCGCCGGCCAGTGCGTCGCCCTCGGCGTCGAGCAGCCGGGTGGTGTAGCCGCGGCGGCACAGGTGCACGCCCACCGAGGCGGCGGCCGAGACGACCCACTCGAAGGACGAGGCCGGACCGTCGCCCACGTGCGCGCCCGCGCGGGTGTCGATCAGTACGGTGGCCCGGTTCTGCCAGGCCTGTTCCTCGCGGCGCACCATGAGTTCGCCGCGGCGGGCGGTGGAGCGCCAGTGCACGCGGCGTACGTCGTCGCCGTGTCGGTACTCGCGCGGGACCACGTCCTCCTCGCCGGACGCGGACACGTTGCGGGCGTGGCTGTCGCCGTACCCGGTCCATTCGCCGCCCAGGTCCACCGCGGGCAGCGGCTGCACCGCGGGGGTGACCACCAGGGTGTCCCGCGCGGCGAAGGATCGGGTCAGCTCGCACATCCCGAACGGGTCGGCCATCCGCAGCCGCAGCGGCCCGACCGGGAAGCGCCCGCGCAGGTCCGAGCGGACCCGGTAGGACACGTGCCGGCTGCCGTGCGGCTCGATCCGATCGAGCACGAACCGGGGCCGCGAGCCGAGCACATACGGCACGTGGTCCTCCAGCATCAGCAGGCCGGTGGGGATGCGCGAGACGTTGTCCACGCGCAGCCGCACCTGGGACTCGTGACCGGCCGCTACCCGGGGCGGCTCCAGGGCCCGGGCGCTGGTGACCAGGTGCCGGGTGCGGGCGACGATCAGCACCGACACCAGGGGCAGCGCGGTGAGCAGGAAACCGACCCGCAACAGGTCACGTTGGCCCAGGATCACCGCGCAGATGCTCGCGGCGACCCCCGCCGCGAGGAAGGACCGCCCCCGCGTCGTCAGGCCGGATAGGGCGGTACGCACGTCAGCGCGCCGTCCCGGAGCCCGTGCCGCCGAGGCGGCCGTCGGACGGCACCGGCGCGTAGCCCTGGTGCGCGGTGGGTGCCTGGGTCGGGTAGGGCCGGCCGCCGTTGTGCTGCGGGACGCCGCCGGGGTAGGGCATGTGGGCCGGCGGCGCGGGCGGGGCCTGGACGGCCTGCGGTGCGCCGACCCGACCCTGGACCGGCGGGACCTGTCCGGTCGGGGAGCCGGGGACCGGGACCTGGCGGACGATGTCGGTGACGATCTGTTCCGGGGTGCGTCGGGCCATCTGCGCGTCGGCGGTCGGCAGCAACCGGTGCGCGAGCACCGCGACGGCCAGCGTCTGCAGGTCGTCCGGGAGGACGTAGTCGCGGTTGTCCAGGGCCGCCGCCGCGCGGGAGGCGCGGACCAGGTGCAGGGTCGCACGCGGGGAGGCGCCCAGGCGCAGTTCGGGGGAGCGGCGGGTGGCGTTGACCAGGTCGACCGCGTAGCGCGCGACGGCCGGGGACACGTGCACCCGGCGTACGGCATCCGCGAGCCGGACCAGATCCTCGGCGTCGGCGACCGGGGTCAGGTCGGTCAGCGGCGAGCCCGCGCTGTGGCCGCCGATCATCCTCAGTTCGGCGTCCGCGGCGGGGTAGCCCATCGAGACCCGGGCCATGAACCGGTCTCGCTGCGCCTCGGGGAGAGGATACGTTCCCTCCATCTCCACCGGGTTCTGCGTCGCGATCACCATGAACGGCGCCTGCAGTTCGTAGGTGGTGCCGTCGACGGTGACCTGACGCTCGGCCATGCACTCCAGGAGCGCGGACTGGGTCTTGGGCGAGGCCCGGTTGATTTCGTCGCCGACCACGATGTTCGCGAAGATCGCGCCGGGCTTGAACTCGAACTCGCGCTTCTCCTGGTCGAAGACGCTGACCCCGGTGATGTCCGAGGGGAGCAGGTCCGGGGTGAACTGCACTCGGCGCATCCGGCAATCGACCGAGCGCGCGAGGGCCTTCGCCAGCATCGTCTTGCCGACTCCGGGAACGTCCTCGACGAGCAGGTGACCCTCGGCCAGCAATACGGTCAAGGCGAGGCGAACGACCTCGGGCTTGCCCTCGATCACGGTCTCCATGGCCCCGCGGATCCGATCGGTGGTGACCGTCAGATCCCCCAGACCGGCCTGATCGTTGAACGTCGACACCCGTGCCCCTCCCTGGAACCGCGTTGTGCGCGCCCTGGGTCAGGGCCACAGGCCGATTCTCCCGGTAGCGTGCGCTGCCGTCACCCCGTTGGACGGCCCGGACGACGCACCGTGCGACTCCGGAGGGTAGTCGACGCGCCATGGGGACGATCCGGTCGGCAGAAAATGGCTCGGCCGAGACGGGTCGGTGTCCTCGATAGTGCCGTGTCGAGCCGGAATCCGGGTCGGCAAGGTTGGGGCGACGGACCCTAGGACTGCTCGGGGGCGTCTTCCGGTTGCACGTCCGGGAGGGGGAAAACCTCGCGCAACAGGCCCGTGGTGACGTCGTATACGAATCCGCGCACCGTGTTGTTGTGCAGCAGGAACGGTGACCTGCGCACCCGGTTCATCGACTGGCGCACGTCGCCGTCGAGATCGACGAACGCCTCGACCGCCCACTGCGGGCGCAGGCCGGTGTCGGCCTCGAGTTCGCGGCGGAAGTCCTCGGTCACCGTGAGCATGCCGCACTGGGTGTGGTGGATCAGCACGACCTGCGTGGTGCCCAGGTGTCGCTGACTGATCGTCAGCGAACGCACCACGTCGTCGGTGACCACGCCGCCGGCGTTGCGGATCACGTGCGTGTCACCGAGTTCGAGCCCGAGCATCGCGTGCACGTCGAGGCGGGCGTCCATGCAGGTGACAACTGCGGTGTGGCGGACCGGCATCGCGGACATGCCGGGATCGCGGTAGTTCTTCGCGTAGTGCCGATTGGCGGCGACAAGACGATCAACCATGGTCAGGACGTTAGCGACCCGGGCCGCGTTCCGCCTCGTGGGGGGAGTCACACTGCCGAAGAGTGGTGGGCTCATCACTATTTCGGGTCTATGGGTGCCAATCCCGTAATGGGAGATTCGTACTGAGAGCCCAATGACGTGGAGGCGAAAACCCGCGCCCGATGCGGGGGAGTGGCGTGCGGGGGGCGTGCAATCGGGTGGTCCTTTTGAGATACCCCTTCTGACCTGGGCATTTATCAAAACTGGAGACAGAGTGACGTGCCCGAAAAGGGTTGACCGTGGGGTTTGGTGGAGTAGAGTGGCGGGAAGTGGAGCCGACGCTCCACGCGGCGGCCGGAGGTGCTCGGTGTTTCTGGGCACATACGAGCCCCGGTTGGACGAAAAAGGTCGGCTGATCCTGCCGGCCCGGTTTCGGGACGAGCTGGCGGAGGGCCTTGTGATCACAAAGGGGCAGGAACGCTGCCTCTATGTGTGGCCCATCGCGGAGTTCACCCGGATCGCCGAACACCTGGGCAAGGCGCCGGTGACCTCGAAGGCCGCCCGGGACTACACGCGCGTCTTCTACGCGGGCGCCTCCGACGCGGTCCCCGACAAGCAGGGGCGAGTGCTGGTGCCGCAACCGCTGCGGGACTACGCCGGGCTCGACCGGGACAGCCGCGACTGCGTCGTCATCGGGACCAACACCCGGGTCGAGCTGTGGGCGGCGAAGACCTGGCACGCTTACCTCGCGGAGCAGGAGCAGTCCTTCGCCGAGCTGTCCGAGGAGGTGCTGCCCGGCCTGCTGTGACCGAGGCGGCGACGCCCGGTGCCGCGATACTCTCCCGAAACGCGATCTCGACCCTGGCGCACCTGCGGCGAGGTCTCCACCCGCTCCGAGCTTTCTGGCACTCCTTCCCCGGTGCCAGAGGTCACTTCCCCAGACGAGCGGGCGGGGACCTGGCGGCATGTTCTCCGGGTCGGTCGCGCCCAAGCCTCTAGACTGCGGGTTTCCGCACGACGAAGGGCCCGGAGTGAACGCGACGATGGTGGAGGGGCCGTGACGGCGCCCGCCCACATTCCGGTCCTGCTGGAACGGTGCGTCGAACTGCTCGCCCCCGCGCTGCGCGCGCCCGGAGCGGTCGTGGTGGACGCGACACTCGGGATGGGCGGGCACAGCGAAGCCCTGTTGACGGCCTTCCCCGAGGTGCGGCTGATCGGCCTGGACCGCGACCCCGAGGCGCTGGAGCGCTCCGGCGCCCGACTGGCGGCCTTCGGCGAGCGCGCCACGCTGGTGCACGCGGTGTACGACGAACTGCCGCAGGTGCTCGACCGGCTCGGCATCGAGCGGATCGACGGCATCCTGTTCGACCTCGGCGTCTCCTCGCTGCAACTGGACCGGGCCGATCGCGGCTTCGCCTACGCGCAGGACGCGCCGCTGGACATGCGGATGGACCCGACGGTGGGCATCACCGCGGCCGACATCCTCAACAGCTACACCGCCGGCGACCTGGCCCGGATCCTGCGCGACTTCGGCGAGGAGCGGTTCGCCCGCCGGGTCGCCGACGCGATCGTGCGCGAGCGGGAAAAGGAGCCGTTCACCAACAGCGCGCGGCTGGTCGACATCGTGCGTACCGCGATCCCGGCCGCCACGCGGCGTACCGGCGGCAATCCGTCCAAGCGCACGTTCCAGGCGCTGCGTATCGAAGTCAATGGCGAACTCGCGGTCCTGGAGCGTGCGTTGCCTGCGGCGGTGCGGGCGCTGGCGTTGCGCGGGCGGATCGTGGTGATGTCCTACCACTCGCTGGAGGACCGGATGACCAAGCGCGTGCTCGCGGCCGGCGCCCAGAGCAAGGCGCCGCCGGACCTGCCGGTGGTCCCGGAGGATCTGCAGCCCCGGCTCAAGCTGCTCACCCGCGGCTCGGAGAAAGCGAGCGAGCAGGAGAACGCGGACAACCCGCGCGCGGCCTCGGTGCGGCTGAGGGCGGCGGAACGGGTGCGGGAAGACCTGTGAATCGACGCGGCGGACGGGGGAGCCGGGGATGAGTGGCGCGGCGAGGACGATGACCCGGATCCGGCTGGCCGCGCATCAGGCCAAGGGTTCGACGCGGACCCCGTTCGTGGTGCTCGTGGTCGGCCTGCTCGGTGGTGGTCTGCTGTCCCTGCTGTTGCTCAACACCGCGCTCAACCAGGGCTCGTTCGAACTGGGCCGGCTGCAAAAGCGCCAGGAGCAGCTCACCGACGACCGGGAGGCGCTCCAGCGAGATCTGGACGCCAAGGCCGCCCCGGGCGAACTCGCGCGACGCGCTCAGGAGTTGGGCCTGGTCCCGGGCGGCAGTCCGGTGTTCATCGACCCGGCGACCGGGCGCGTGCTCGGCGTCCCGAAGGCAGCCACATCCAAGCCGCCGCTGGTACCCGAGGCACCCGCGACCTCGGCGCCGCCCACCCCCGCGGCACCGCAGGCGGCCGGTGGCGGTCCGGGCGCACCGGCTCCGGCCGGCCCGGACTCGGCGGGGACGGCCGGCCCCGGCCTGCCCGGTGCTTCCGGCACGCCGGAGAACACCGCCTCGGCGACCCCGGTCCCGCCGACTTCCGGCGCGCCGCCGCTGGAAGCGACCCGTTGACGGTGTTCGCCGCCGATCGGTCCGCCTACCCCGGCGACCGATCCACTCGGCTCGGCGGGTCGGCCGGCATCGGGGTCCGACCGCTCGATTTTGACCACTTCGGCCACATCACCCGCCGGCGCGGCTCGGCATGCGAGGGGGGTGGCTGCGCGGTGCGGTCCTTCGGGCGGGTTCGGGTGTCGTCGGTATCGCCGGTCGATCGGGCTCGGGTGATGTCGCCTGTCGGGTCGGACCGGATGGTGCCGCCGATCGGGCGGGTCTGCGGTTCGGGGCGGGACGGGGGCGGTCGGATCGGCGCCGTTCGTTCGCTCGCTCGTTGTACGTATGCGTCGCCGGGTGCGGCGTGCCGCCGAATTCGGGTGCTGCCCAGTCCAAGTGAAGGGACCTCGCGTGACCGACGGACGCCGTGACCCCCGCGATCCGCGTGATCCCGACGAGCCGCGTTCGGCCGGCCGGGCCCGCCGGGAGCGTGGCGCCGACCCGGCCGCGTCCTCGGACCGCCGGCCCCGCCCGCCCGCCCGGC